>WFZU01000087.1 GCA_015489405.1 Bacteroidales bacterium | reverse complement strand
TCCATAACCGGACTGAAAGCACAAGACAATAATACCCTTTTCACTATTGACGGAAAAGGAGTAAGCGTAGAGGAGTTTAAGCATATCTACGAGAAAAACAAGGATATTGGTGAAAACAAAAACGAAGACTTGGACGATTATTTGGATAAGTTTATCAAGTTTAAACTCAAAGTGCAAGAAGCCAAGGATTTGGGAATGGATACTACGGCATCGTTCAAGAAAGAATTTAGCGGCTACCGCAAACAACTTGCCGACCCCTACTTTGTAGATGAAAGCATCATCGACCAACTTGTCCAAGAAGCTATCGAACGCAAAAAGACCGATCTGAGAGCGAGCCATATCCTGATAAAAGTGAGCAAGAACGCTATGCCGGAAGACACGCTCAAAGCCTTTCAAAAAGCCCTTAGCGTGCGGAAAGAGATTCTCAAAGGAATGGACTTCGGAGAAGCTGCCGTCAAATATTCCGATGACCCTTCCGCCAAAGACCGCAAAGGAAGAGGAGGCAGAATCATCAAAGGGAACAAGGGAGACCTGGGATATTTTACGGCTCTGGATATGGTTTATCCCTTTGAAAACGCTGCCTATGCTCTGAAAGTTGGCGAAATATCCATGCCGGTAAGAACCGTTTTCGGCTACCATATCATCAAACTCACAGACCGCTCTCCTGCCAGCGGAACTATCAAAATCGCTCATCTGTTTTTGAAAGTCCCTGCCAACGCCGATGCCCAAGATTCATTGAACGTCAAAAAAACGGCAGATTCCCTCTACAATGTGTTGAAAAAAGGGGGCAATTTTGAAGAACTCGTAAAACAATTCTCCGATGACAAAGGAAGCGTCCCCAACGGCGGCGAACTCCCGGCATTTCCGGTCAATAGAATGATTCCCGAATTTATCAAAGAAATCAAAAAAATGAGCGATTCGGGACAAATTACCTGCCCTATCCTCTCCCCCTACGGTTGGCATATCGTGAAACTGTATCACAAAACAGGCTTCCAAAAATTGAGTGATGAAGAAAAGAAAAAACTCGAAGAAAAAATCCGCAAAGACAGCCGCTCCCAAAAAAGCAAGGAAGTAGTCATTGACGAAATCAAAAAAGAATACGGTTACAAGGAGTACACCAAAAATCTGAAAGACATTTATCCGCTGATAGACTCTGCGATTCTTACCAAAAAATGGGCACCTAAAACAGGTAAGAAACTCACCAAGAAACTGTTCACCATAGGAGACAAAACTTATACACAGCAAGATTTTATCAAGTATCTTTCCGATAACCAAGCGGTCCGCAAAGGTGAAAGCTTCGCCGAATTTGTCAATCGAAGTTTCCGTGATTTCTCCGACAAAATGTGTATAGCCTACGAAGATGCCCGCTTGGAGCAAAAACATCCGGAGTTCAGAATGTTGACCGAAGAATATCGCGACGGAATACTGCTCTTTGATTTGATGGACAAAAAGGTATGGACCAAAGCTAATAAGGATACTACCGGACTGAAAGCATACTACGAAAAACATAAAAAGGATTTTATGTGGGGAGAACGTGTGAAGGCACAACTCTTTATTATCTATAAAAATGACAAAATGGATGACATCTACAACGCTGCTAAAAACGGAAAGACGAAAGATGAAATAGAAAAAGAGTTCAACCAAGAAGAAGGTACCCAAAGTGCGGTTCGTATCATCGAAAAAGTTTATTCCAAAGGGGATGAGGACATTATTGACCAAGTGAAATGGGAAACCGGCGTCTCCGGTATCAAAGATTATAAAGGTAAAAAAGCATTCGTCAGAATATTGGAAGTCCTCAAACCCGAACCCAAGAAATTTAAAGAAGCGAGGGGATTGGTCGTGGCAGCTTATCAAGATTACCTGAAAGACAAATGGGAAAAAGAATTAGCTGCAAAATACAAAGTGAAGATCAACAAAAAAGCGTTGAAATCATTGCGTAAAGAACTGAAATAAACTTCCGTGAAAATATTGACTGCTGCTATCATTACCGGCTTCATCACAGTCGTGATGCATTCTTGCCAAGTCCGTTCCTCCGGAGGAGGAAGGGAGTTGGCAAAAGTGTATGATCGCTACTTGTACGCTTCCGAAGCTCAAGACGCCATTCCCCCGGGCGTAATCGGAAAGGATAGCGCACTCTTCGTCCAAAACTACATTGACAATTGGATTCAAAACCAACTGGTTATTCATCAAGCGGAACAAAATTTGCCCGCCGACCAAAAAGATTTCTCCAAGGAACTAGAAGAATATCGCAATTCATTGTTAGTGTATAACTATGAAAGGGTTTTAGTCAATCAAAAATTAGACACGGTCGTGTCCGACGATGAACTTGTTTCTTTCTACGAAAAAAGAAAAAACGATTTCCCCGCTACTACGGACTATTTACGGCTCATTTTCGGAGAAATACCTTTGAAAGAAAAAAAACTAAAAAAAATCAGTACTTTCTTTTACGGAAACAAAGAGGCTCGCCTCGACTCCTTAATGGAATATTTCGACAAAGTCGCCATCCAATCTATGACGGATACCAGCCGCTGGATTGCTGCGCCGGAAGTGGAAAAACTTATTCCTCCGGCAAAAAACTTCTTACACCAACCGGAACACGGAAATGCTAAATTTACATTCCCTGACAAGGAAAGTATCTTTTTGGTCGAAATACTGGATTTCTGCAAAGCAGGCGACCCTACTCCCATCACACTGATAAAAAAACAGTTGAAACAAATAATCTTAAACAAAAGAAAAACAAAAATCATTCAGGATATGCGCCACGATGTGAAACAAAAAGCAATGCAAAAGAAAGTTGTCGAAACCTATTGAGTTTTCTTACGCCGGGCGACTCACAACAAAATCGAAAAAGCGCCTCACTGCCTGATATGAACAATTGAATATGAAGAAAAAAATAATGATACTGCTCCTCTTTGTCCCTTGGATTGTCCGGGGACAAAACCACGGGCAACTGATAGACAAAGTGGTTGCCAAGGTGGGAAAATACGCCATCTTGGAATCCGAAGTCAAAAGCCAAGCCATGCAAATAAAAATGCAACAAGGGATAACGCTGGGCGAAAAAAGTTTGGAATGCAAAGTGCTGGAAAAAATGATGCAAGACAAATTGATGTTGCACAAGGCAGACCTTGACAGTATTGTCGTCAGCGACGACCAAGTGGAAGCCGAACTCAACCACCGCATGAGATATTTTATCCAACAATTCGGCTCCCAGGAGAAATTTGAAGAATTTTATAAAAAATCAACGGTGGAATTTAAGGAGGAGATGCGTCCCCAGATAAAAGAGATGATGCTCGTCAATCAGGTGCAACAAACCCTGACCAAAGACGTAAAAACTACCCCGACGGAAGTGAAGAGGTTTTATGCCTCACTGCCCAAAGACAGCCTCCCCAAAATCAACTCCGAGGTGGAAGTGGCAGAGATTGTCAAGTTGCCGCCCATCAATGCCGCCGAAATCAAAAAAGTAAGGGATCGACTGAACGATTTCAGAGAACGCATCCTTTCCGGACAAAGTAGTTTCAAAACCTTAGCCGTACTCTATTCGGAAGACCCCCAATCCGCCAAAAAAGGGGGAGAATTGGGATTCTTTACGCGCGGCGAAATGTACAAAGAGTTTGAAGCCGCCGCCTTTCAACTCAAAGAGGGGGAAATATCGGATATTGTCGAGACCGAAGCAGGATTTCACATCATTCAGATGATAAAAAGAAAAGGCGATTATATTAATGTCAGACATATTCTACTGATACCCAAGCCTTCGCCCGAAGACCTTCAAAAAGCAAAAATAGAATTGGACAGCATCGCCACGCTTATCGACAGCGGCAAAATTACATTCGCCGAAGCGGTCAAGAAATTTTCCGACGACCCCAATAAAAACAACGGAGGGCTGCTCCTTAATCCGGCAAATAATTCTTCCCTGTTTGAAACTTCCGAATTGGCTCCGGATGTATTTTTCGTTATCGACAAATTGGACGTGGGAGAAATCTCCGAGCCCGTAGCTTTCCAAACGCAAGACCACAAAGACGCATACCGCATTCTTTACCTCAAAAGAAGGACGGAACCTCACACGGCTAACCTAAAAGAAGATTATGACAAAATCCAACAATGGTATTTGGAAAAGAAAAAAGCGGAAACCATTCACGACTGGGTAGAAAACATGATAAGAGAAACATTCATTAAAGTGGATAAATCATACCGCAATTGTGAATTTGAATATTCTTGGGAACACTAAATTAAACACTATGTATAAAGACGATAAAAGCGCCATAGAGGCTTTTGGCAATATATACCGGCAACTCAAGTCCGAAATAGGACACGTGATTATCGGACAAGACCAAGTGGTCGAAGATGTCCTGACGGCTATTTTCAGCCGGGGACACGCCCTGTTGATAGGGGTTCCGGGATTAGCCAAGACGCTCTTGATAAACACTATATCCAGAACGCTCGGACTGACCTACAACCGGATACAATTCACCCCCGACCTGATGCCTTCGGATATTGTGGGAACCGAGGTACTCAATAAGGAGAAGAATTTTCAATTTATCAAAGGTCCTGTTTTTTCCAATATCATTTTGGCAGACGAAATCAACCGGACTCCCCCTAAAACGCAAGCAGCACTGCTGGAAGCAATGCAAGAGAAAGCCGTTACGATCGGAGGAAAACATTATAAACTCGATTTGCCGTTCTTTGTT
Source organism: Bacteroidales bacterium (assembly GCA_015489405.1). Lineage (GTDB taxonomy): Bacteria > Bacteroidota > Bacteroidia > Bacteroidales > S143-32 > S143-32. The sequence goes on along the minus strand of WFZU01000087.1, from coordinate 8,092 downwards.
CTGGCTACGCAAAACCCCATCGAACAAGAAGGCACTTATCCCCTGCCGGAAGCCCAATTAGACCGGTTTATGTTTAACATTAATGTTGAATATCCTGATTTTCAAGAAGAAGTCAATATTGTCAAAAGTACTACTACCGGAACTCCGCCCAAACTTCAAACCATACTCCAAAAAGAGGAATTGATTTACTTTCAAGATTTACTTACCCGTATTCCGGTGCCCGGCAATGTGTACGAATATGCTGTCAGATTGGCTCGCAAAACCAGACCGGATGCCAAGGAGACAGGCACACCGGTAAAAAAATATATTTCCTGGGGCGCCGGTCCAAGGGCTTCCCAATACCTTATCATTGGTGCCAAAACACACGCCGCTATTCATGGGAAATTTTCTCCCGACATGGAAGATGTCAATGCCGTGGCACCAAATGTGTTGAGACACCGTATCGTGCTAAACTACAAGGCAGAGGCAGAAGGATGGGATAAGGATAGAATTATTAACGAAATATTGGAATAATATTCCATAAATATCTGATATTATGGGTTTTTTAAATAAACTGTTCGGGACAAAATCCGACAAAGACATAAAAGCAATCAAACCGGTTCTGAAAAAGGTATTGAATGCCTATTCGGAAATTGAGAAAATGAGTCCTGACGAACTCCGTGCCAAAACGATCGAGTTCAAACAACGTATCCAACAACATATCGCTTCCGAAAAGGAGGAAATGCAAAAGCTGAAAGAACAAGCATCCGGAGATGATTTGGATTTCAATGCACAAGAGAAAATCTGGAAACGTATTGACGAATTGGAAGAAGTCATCTACAAGAAAACGGAAGAAAAACTGGAAGAGATTCTCCCCGAAGCTTTTGCGGTTATGAAAGCTACGGCTAAACATTTTAAAGAAAACGAACGTATCGTAGTGAAGGCAACGGACTTTGACCGTGACCTTGCCGCCCGTTTTCCGCATATTTCCATAGATGGTGACAAGGCTATCTATGAAACTACTTGGGAAGCCGGTGGCAATATGATCAAATGGGATATGGTACACTACGATGTGCAAATCATCGGGGGTATCGTCCTCCACCGCGGTGAAATTGCCGAGATGGCAACCGGTGAAGGGAAAACCCTCGTCGCCACCTTGCCGGTCTATCTCAACGCCCTTCCGGGAATGGGAGTTCACGTAGTTACGGTCAACGACTACCTCGCCAAACGGGACGCCGAATGGATGGGAGTATTGTTTGAGTTTCACGGACTCTCCGTCGATTGTATTGACAAGCATAAACCTCATTCTCCGGAACGTATCAAAGCATACCGCTCGGATATTACCTACGGTACCAACAACGAGTTCGGCTTTGACTATCTACGGGACAATATGACCCAATTTCCGGACGAAATCGTCCAACGGAAACACAACTACGCAATCGTGGACGAGGTGGACTCCGTCCTCATCGACGACGCCCGTACGCCGTTGATTATCTCCGGTCCTACGCCGCGGGGCGAAGAACAAGAATTTGAAGAATACAAACCCTACGTCGAAAAACTCTATAACGAACAACGAAAATTGGTTAACGCCATTCTCGTAGAGGCAAAAAAAATCCTCGCATCCCCCGATGACAAATCCCAAAAGAAAGGAGGTGAACTCCTGCTACGGGCTTTTAAAGGGCTGCCGAAATACACCCCCTTGATTAAATTTCTCAGTCAGGAAGGGATGAAACAACTGATGCAGAAAACAGAAAATTTCTATCTGCAAGACCAAGCTAAGAATATGCACCTCATCACCGATGAACTCTTTTTTATCATTGATGAGAAAAACCACTCTGTCGAATTGACCGATAAAGGGATGGATTTTATCAACAGACTGGTCAACCAACCGGATTTTTACGCCATCCCCGATATTGGTTCAAAACTGGCGGATCTGTCCAAAGAGGACCTGCCGGAAAAAGAAATGGAAGAGAAAAAAGCAAACATCTTACGCGATTTCTCACTCCAAACAGAACGCGTTCACACGATCAACCAACTCTTGAAAGCCTATACCCTCTTCGAACTCGATGTTGAATACATTATCCAAGACAACAAAATCAAGATCGTGGACGAACAAACCGGACGGGTGATGGAAGGGAGACGTTATTCCGAAGGTCTCCACCAAGCTATCGAAGCCAAAGAAAATGTCAAAGTAGAAGCAGCTACTCAAACCTACGCAACCATCACGCTGCAAAATTATTTCAGAATGTACAAAAAACTCGCGGGGATGACCGGTACGGCAGAAACGGAAGCCGGTGAGTTTTGGGACATATACAAACTGGATGTCGTAGTCATTCCTACGAACAAACCCGTCATCAGGGAAGACCGCGAAGACAAAATTTATCGCACCAAACGTGAAAAATACAATGCTATCATCGAAGAAATTCAAGAACTGATAAACAAAAAAAGACCGGTGTTGGTCGGTACGACTTCCGTCGAAACCTCCGAACTGCTCAGCAAAATGCTTACCCGTCTGAAAATCAGTCATAACGTCTTAAACGCCAAACTGCACACACGGGAAGCACAAATCGTAAGAGAAGCCGGACAAGCCGGAGTCGTTACCATCGCTACCAATATGGCAGGACGGGGTACGGACATCAAGCTCGGAGAAGGCGTAAAAGAAGCCGGCGGACTCGCCATTATCGGTACCGAAAGACACGACTCCCGGCGGGTGGACAGACAGCTCAGAGGACGGGCGGGAAGACAAGGAGACCCCGGTAGTTCGCAATTTTTTGTCTCGCTCGAAGACAACCTTATGCGGATGTTCGGCTCCGACCGTATCGCCAAAATTATGGACCGCTTGGGACTCAAAGAAGGGGAAGTAATCCAACATAAAATGATTACCAAATCCATCGAAAGAGCTCAGAAAAAAGTAGAAGAAAACAATTTCGGTATCCGTAAAAGACTTTTGGAATATGACGATGTAATGAACAAACAAAGGGAAGCCATATACAAAAAACGTAGAAATGCCCTCTACGGAGACCGCCTCACGATGGACGTTGCCAATATCCTTTTCGACACCGTCGAAAAAATTGTTATGGACTACAAAGAAGGTCGCAATTTCGAAGGATTTAAGCGGGAACTCCTGCAAGTATTTGCGATGCAACCTTCGTTCGATGAAAATGAATTTCTGGATACCAAAGCGGAGGTATTGACAGAACAGCTCTTTGCAAAGATTTATCAAAATTATCAAGATAAAAACAACCGTATCAAAGAAAATGTCCTGCCGACCATCAAAGACGTAGCAAAAACACAACACCAATACGCCAATATCGCTATCCCGCTCACCGATGGACATAAGGAGATACAAACCATCGCCAATATCGAACAAGCTGTCAAAGACAACGGTCAAGAAGTAATCAGGGCGCTCGAAAAAGGCATTACACTCAAACATATTGACAATGCTTGGAAAGAGCACTTGCGTGAAATGGACGACCTCAAACAAAGCGTGCAAACAGCTTCCTACGAACAAAAAGACCCTCTCCTGATTTACAAACTGGAATCTTTCGAGCTCTTTAAATCAATGGTTGAGAAAACCAACCGGGAGATCGGTTCTTTCTTGGTCAAAGCCCAATTGCCCGTTCAAAAAGCGGAATTGCACGAGGTGCAAATGCCTAAACATACCGATATGTCCAAGATGAAAGAAAGCCGCGAAGACCTGCTTTCCCAAGCGCATAGCGATACACAGAAGAAGGAAAAACACCAACCTGTCGTAAGGGAATATCCGAAAGTAAGTCGCAACGCCCCTTGCCCCTGCGGAAGTGGTAAAAAATACAAACACTGCCACGGCAAAAACTAACAGGAGATTCGTTATAAGCACTACCGGATACAAGAATTTATCAAAAAAAACATTTCGTCAAAATGGGTATTGAAATACAAGGTATTACAAAACGTTACGGGACTCAAAAGGCACTCGACAATGTTTCATTTTCTGTTGCCGAAGGCTCTATCGTAGGACTGCTGGGACCCAACGGAGCCGGAAAATCAACGCTGATGAAGATCATCACCTGCTTCCTGCCTCCGGACGAAGGGACGGTTTTGGTCAATACTTTTGATATTCACTCGCAAGAGATGGAGGTAAAAAAAAGAATCGGATATTTGCCCGAAAATAATCCCCTCTACACGGAAATGTACGTACGTGAATATCTGGAATTTGTTGCCGGAATATACAAACTGCCGGACATCCGCAAGCGAGTATCGGAAATGATCGAAATCACGGGATTGGGCATCGAACAACACAAGAAAATTCAATCGCTCTCCAAAGGCTACCGCCAACGTGTAGGCTTGGCACAAGCCCTCATCCACGACCCCAAAGTGCTGATTTTGGACGAACCTACCTCCGGTCTAGATCCGAATCAACTCATTGAAATCCGTAATCTTATCAAGGAAATCGGAAAAAACAAAACGATTCTTTTCTCCACCCATATTATGCAAGAAGTGGAAGCCCTCTGCGACCGCGTGGTGATTATCGATCGTGGTAAAGTCATTGCCAATGACCAGACACATAATATCGTCCGTATGTCCGAAGGAAGAGAAACCATTGTCGCGGAATTTAACGGAGATATTCAAAGCGAAAAGCTGGAAGCTATCGCCGGCATCCTTCGTGTCGTTCCGGTCGAACAACATAAATGGGAATTGGATATCGAAAAAGGAATTGACGTGCGGGAAGCCATTTTCCACCTCGCATCGCAAGAAAACCTCATTCTCCTCTCATTGTATGTAAAAGAAAAATCTTTGGAGAATGTATTTCATCAATTAACAAAATAAAAAAATCCTATGGCTCTTAAATGCGGTATCATTGGTATCACCAATAGCGGAAAAACAACCATCTTCAACTGCGTATCGGACAAAAAAGCAGAAGTTACCGATTTCGCCTTCGGCGGAACCAAAAGCAACATCGGCATCGTCAAAATTCCCGACCCCCGTTTGGAAAAACTGAACGAAATGGTCAAACCGGAGAAAATCACGTATGCAACGATGGAATTGGTAGATATTCCGGGACTTGCCAAAGGAGCCAGCGAAGGAGAAGGACTGGGAAATAAATTTCTGGACGAAGTAAGTCGTAGCGATGCTTTGATACACGTGATCCGCTGCTTTGAGGACGACAATCTCCCCCATATCGAAGGCTCCGTGGACCCGGTGAGGGATATTGAAATCGTTGACCTTGAATTGCAAATAAGAGACCTCTATCTCGTGGAAAGAAGAATTGAAAGGCTCCAAAAACTTATCAAGACCGGCGACAAAGAGGCAAAAAAGGTGTTGGAAACGATGAATAAAATCAAAACACAACTGGAAAATTTTGCCAATGTGCGGGAATTGGATTTGAGTGAAGACGAACGCGAACAGACCAAGGAGATGTACCTGCTTACCGAGAAACCGGTTCTCTTTGTCTGCAATGTCGAAGATGAAGCTGCCGCAACCGGAAATGCTCATTCACAAGCGGTCGAGAATTTCCTCAAAGATAAAAAGGACGAAATGATGGTCATCGCCGGCAAACTGGAAGCCGAGATATCGGAATTGGAAGAAGAGGAAGAGAGAAAAGAATTTCTCGAAGATGCCGGATTGTCCGAGCCGAGTGTCAACAGGATGGTGCGCTCCGCCTACCATCTGCTCAATCTGCAATCCTTTTTGACACAGGGTCCCAAAGAGGTGCGCGCCTGGACTATCAAAAAGGGGATGACCGCTCCCGAAGCCGCCGGAGTGATACATAGCGACATCAAAAGAGGTTTTATTCGTGCGGAAGTTATCCAATATGAGGACTTCGTCCGATACGGTAGTGAAAATGCCGTCAAAGAAGCCGGGAAAATGCGGCTCGAAGGAAAAAAATACGTAGTCCAAGACGGAGATATTATCCTGTTCCGCTTTAATGTCTAAACCGTAACAATAAAATCTTTTTCGCCTCCGGCGAAAGATAAAATACATCGCAAGAAAGAAATACAAAAAATATTACTTTTGCCAAAAATTTATAGAGAGATGCAATTGAACGATCAAGAAATACAACGAAGAAATTCATTACAAGAATTACGGAAATTGGGGATAGACCCGTATCCTGCGGAGCTATTTCCGGTCAATGTTACGACCCGGAAAATCAAAGAGGAATTTGATGCCTCCCCGGAAAAATTCAAGGAGGTCAGTATCGCCGGAAGAATTATGAACCGGCGGATTATGGGCAAAGCCTCTTTTGCCGAATTGCAAGATGAGACCGGAAGCATCCAACTGTATATCGCCAGAGACAACATCTGCCCCGGAGAGGACAAGACTCTGTATAATACGGTGTTCAAAAAATTACTGGATATCGGCGACATCATCGGCGTAAGCGGCTATGTTTTCCGGACTAAAACGGGTGAAATATCCATCCACGTCGAAACATTGAAACTGCTCAGCAAATCACTCAAAGTACTTCCCATTGTCAAAGAAAAAGACGGAAAAGTATATGACTCCTTTTCCGATCCCGAATTGCGCTACCGTCAACGCTATGTGGACTTGATTGTCAATCCGCAAGTGAAGGAAACATTTATCAAGCGTACCCAAATGGTGAATGCGATGCGCCATTTTTTGTCTGCCAGAGGTTACCTCGAAGTAGAAACTCCTATTTTGCAGCCGCTCTACGGGGGAGCATCGGCAAGACCCTTCAAAACGCATCATAATACGCTGGATATGACACTCTACCTTCGTATCGCTAACGAACTATATCTCAAGCGTTTGATTGTCGGAGGATTCGACGGGGTCTTTGAATTTTCCAAAGATTTCCGCAACGAAGGGATGAGCCGTTTTCACAATCCCGAATTTACACAGGTGGAACTCTATGTAGCCTACAAAGACTATGAATGGATGATGAACCTCGTAGAGGAAATGGTCGAATACGTTGCCTTACAACTGCATAATACCACTAAAATTCCGGTCGGGGAACATATCATCGATTTCAAAAGACCTTGGAAACGTTATACCATGTATGAAGCTATCCAAGAATATACCGGCATTGACATTTCCAATATGACCGAAGAAGAACTGGTAAAAACAGCAGAAGAATTAGGCGTGAAAGTAGATGAGAGTATGGGTAAAGGAAAACTGATTGACGAGATTTTCGGAGAAACCGTAGAAGGAAATCTTATCCAACCTACTTTTATTACCGACTATCCTATCGAGATGTCCCCCCTGGCAAAGAAACACCGGAGCAAAGAAGGGCTCGTAGAACGTTTTGAGGCTATCGTAAACGGAAAAGAGATTGCTAATGCCTTCTCCGAACTCAATGATCCTATCGACCAAAGAGAACGTTTCGAAGCGCAATTGGAATTAGGTAAGCGAGGAGATGACGAGTCTATGGTCTTGGACGAGGACTTCCTCAATGCCTTGGAATACGGGATGCCTCCGACGGCGGGATTAGGTATCGGAATAGATCGTTTGGCAATGATTATGACCAATTCGCATAGCATTCAGGATGTGTTGCTTTTCCCGCAAATGCGACCATTGAAAAAGAAGAAAGAAGCGAGCATCGAAGACTTTACTGCATTGGGAATTAGCCCGGAATGGATACCACTCCTCAAAGAGAAAGGCTATGACTCCCCGGAGGCTATCCGTTCGGCAAAAGCTTCGAAATTGCGAAATGACCTCAACGGACTTCGCAAGAAAAAGAAGCTGAAAATCCCGGCTCTCTCCGAAGAGGAAGTGCAAGCCTGGATTGACAAAGCATAGGTAGTGTCTGTCCATAAAGTCCGGAGTCTGAGCTAGAATGTTCGAATTCAAGGCTTGTGAAGTTCTGAAAGCAAAGGTGTTGACTTATGTCAATGACTGTTTTGAGTATGAACGTAACGATTTATTGGACATTATAGACAAACTCTTGGCAGCCGTTTAAGTCCGTCAGGACATTCTCCAGTTGATTTTATTGAAAAATGATATTTCATCCTACTTTCCTCAAGAATTATCGCAGATGTACTGTGATAGCTTATCGTTTGTCAATACAAAATTATTCCCCTTACGAAGCTTTGATATGATTTAATACAAACTTTTGTTAGCAAATCCTAACAATAAAAAAAAAGCTGTTCAGAATCTGAACAGCTTTTTATTATAATGTTTA
>WFZU01000086.1 GCA_015489405.1 Bacteroidales bacterium | reverse complement strand
CCTGTTTGTGGGGGGAAATTTTTGGGGAAAAAATAAAAAAATCATAGATTATGAAAAGAACAATTACTGTATTGTTGTTTGGCATATTCTTTTTAGGAATGTTGTCAAATTTGTCTGCACAATGTGTTAAAGTAAAAACACTTACAAATCTTACCTTGGAAAATGGGAGTTATGTTCGTACGGAAAACGGCTACGACCTTGTATTGGAAGCTGATCAGAATGGTAGTGCTTCCTTAGTGGATAGAAATTCTACGAATCATGTTACGCATGATGCCTCTACCGAGACTCAGGATCAGTTGTATGTAGAGGATAGTAAATGGCACTATATTTCCAGTCCGGTGCAAGATGAGGTTTCCGGAGCGTTTGTAGATATGTATCTCTATGACTGGGATGAGGATAGTCAGACTTGGTCTTGGAACTCTCCGGTTTATATTCCGCTTACTCCGATGAAAGGTTGGGCACTTTGGTCGCCTTCATCCGTGGGAAGCGTTACGCGTACATTCACCGGGGACTTCAATTCCGGCAACCAGTCGTATAGTTTGACCAGAAATGATCCCAATGCGGCTTGCCCGGTAGGTGCCAATTTGATTGGAAATCCGTATCCTTCTTCTCTGGACTGGGAATCAACAAGCGGCTGGACGACGACTAATGTCGGTCCTACTATCTATATGTGGAATTCTTCTACCGGAAATACCGGCACCTACAACAAGAATACCAATACATCTCAAAACGGAATAGATAGTATCATCCCTCCGAAGCAAGGTTTCTTTGTTACGGTAAATACGGGAAGTACTACGGGAGATATTCAAGTCGGGAACGATGCACGTCTTCACGACAATTCGCAGGTTTACAAATCCGGCGAGGAAAATATTATTCCCAACGCTTTGCGCCTTTCGGTAAGCAGTGCAATGAATTCCTATTCGGATGAGGCTCTGGTTGTTTTCAATCAAGAGGCAAGTGCGGCTTATGATGATATGTTTGATGCATTTAAGATTAAAGGTTTGGAGGCTGCTCCGCAACTTTATACTTATTGGAACGGGGTGGAATATGCCGTCAATACACTGAAAAAGATGGATAAAAACCTCAGTATCCCGCTGTATTTTGAAGCCGGAGTCAACGGAGTATATACGTTGAAAGCCAATACGGACGGACTCCCGGATGGTACAGAACTTTATCTGGAAGATACACAAACCGGAAAATATTACGATCTGATAGCCAATCCGGAACATGATTTTTCTGCCAGTAAAGGGGATGAGGCGAGCCGTTTTGTACTGCATTTTGCTGCTCCCGACGGAATGGAAGAAAGTCAAGCGCCTCTTGCAAATCATGTATTTGCCTATAAGAATGAGATTCATGTAAATACTCCTGCGGACTTTTCCGGGGAAATTAAAATATATGATATGCTCGGTCAGTTGGTGATGAGCAAACAGCTTACGCAAACGAATACGATTATTCGTATGGACACTCCCGCAGATTATTATATCGTTAAGTTGTTGTCTGCTTCGGGAGTGGATTCGTATAAAATTTTTGTAAAACAATATTAACCGGATTAATATCAGGCAGGGTCTTGTTGTCGGACCTTGCTTGGTATTTTTCTTTTTTATTTTGCGACTATGAATTTCCGTAGCAAGTATGTGGTATTTTTATTTTTCTTTCTTGCGTTTATCGTAGGAGGGGAGAGTTTTGCTATGGATCTTTCAAAAGATAAATCTTCCGGAGAGGATGTCCGGCGGATTAGGACGGTTTATATTAAACAATCAGGAAAGAGTTTTATTAATATAAAGGCACATCAATTAAAGGTTGTCAGTAGTCTGTATATTGATGTTGATGTGGTCGGAAACGGACATCTCCACATCGGGGCTGATAAAAAAGTTTCGTTGAATTCTCATGATTGCACCATAGACAATATGGTTATCGATGAGGGAAGTGTAGTAGAATTGAAGGGCGATTTGCAAATCAACAAGCATTTGCTCGTTCAGAACGCCTTCTTGTTGTTGGGAGACCATGATTTGATAATGACACAAGAATCATATGCAGCATTCACTTCTTTTGACCGGATTATTCATACCGGAAGCGGTAGGATTCTTTCAAGAGCTCCGGCAGTAGTCCATCGAGATGTTCTACCCGTAGATTATATCCCTTTTCAATATCATTTTTGTCCTTGTTTAATGATAGAAACCGTGAAACGTACGATTCCAAGCAATAATATTTCAGTTTCCTTCCGGAATTTGTTATGTCAGATTCCTTTTTTAGATAAGGAAACGCCTCCTCCAAAGCATATTTCTTGAACTTTTCTCTTCTTTTTCATGAAGAAGGAGGGGGGGAACGACTACAGTCCCGGATAGTTGGGCGTTTTGGAATAGCATTAAAGAGATACCTGTTTCAAAAAGTGCTATAGTTCAACACGCTGATAGTCAAACCTGCTATTTGGGTATTTGTATGGGGGATTTAAATCAACGTTTTATATAAAGAAAACCGGTAAAGGCGACCGTTTATGAGCTGACCGGCAGCGCCCGTTGGCAAAGAAAATATTAGATTTTTTGATAAAAGTCTTTTGCCGGTGAAAAAAATAAGCAGCAAGCGTCTGTGATGTGAGTTGTATAAACAGTAATTATTAATTAAAAGAAGAAAGTATGAAAAAGGTTGTGTTTCTTTTCGTTTTTATGGGGATGTTGTGGACACAGTATTCTCAAGCACAAGTGTGTATCAGTAAGACCAACGACAGCCCTGATGCCTCGGCAATATTAGAGGTTAAAGCCTCTTCCTTAGGGCTTCTACCTCCACGGGTTGCGGATACCAATGCCGTGAGTGCTCCGGCAGAAGGATTGCAAATCTATGATTTGTCCTCTCACTGTATGCGTATTTTTAATGGGAGCAAATGGAGCGGTTGTATTGGATGCGGCGGTTCTTCCGGTAGCTGTAAGTCTTCCGGTTCAGGGAATGTTCCTAATCGTTCCGGAGCGGGGTCGGCTAAGGACGACTCCGGGGCAAGCCCTGCTAAGAGAACAGCGGATATGCTTGATGTGGAAGACGCTGTTTCCGAGTAGTATATGCTGAACCGGATAGTGTGAAAATTATATGGTTATAAAAATTTAAAAAAGTGCCGGTATGGAAATATTCTATTAGAG
>WFZU01000085.1 GCA_015489405.1 Bacteroidales bacterium | reverse complement strand
CGCAAAATCCCTCTGCTTAAACCCTGTGCAACTCACCCCATTCATTGTATCATTGTATCATTGTATAACTGTATCATTGTATAACTGTATCATTGTATAATTGTACCATTGTATAATTGCACCATTGTACCATTGTATAATTGCACCATTGCATCATTGAATAATTGAATTATAAACTAATTGCTCCCGGCGTTTATAATAATATTACCTTTGCCAAAACGAAAGGAATGTATAAAACAATCATTTTTGCGATACTTTTTCAATGGATAAGCATTTCCGTTTTCGCACAGGCGACCCAAGACAGCATAGCGGAAATTTCCTTAGTCTTTATGGGAGACATTATGGGACACGATGCCCAACTCCAATCCGCTTATAACTCACTTACAGACACCTATGATTACAAGGAAGTCTTTGCCAAGGTCAGCCCTCTCATCAGACAAGCGGATTTTGCTATTGCCAACCTGGAAGTTACCCTTGCCGGCAAACCTTATAGCGGCTATCCTCAGTTTTCTTCCCCGCCGCAACTGGCGGAAGCCTGCCGGGAGAGCGGAATTGATGTTCTGCTCAATGCAAACAATCATGCCTGCGACCGCAGAAAAGACGGCATTATCCATACGATAATGACCTTAGACTCTTTGCATATCAAACACATAGGCAGCTACTTGGATTCTGCGGACAGAGCCTCCCGCAACCTGCTCGTACTGAGCAAAAACGGTATTCGCGTGGGATTGCTCAATTATACCTATGGCACCAACGGCATTCCGGTTACGCCACCCACCATTGTCAATCGTATCGATACCGCACAGATGGCGAAAGACCTCCGGGCAAGCCGGCACGACAGCCTCGACAAACGAATCGTCATATTGCATTGGGGCAAAGAATATCATCCGCTGCCGGACAGTTCGCAAAAAGCATTAGCCGGTTTCCTTTTCAGCCATGGCGCTGACATCATTATCGGCTCACATCCCCATGTTATCCAGCCGATGAAATACATACCCGCCACGGATAGCAGCCGCGAACATCTCATCGTCTATTCCTTGGGAAACTTTGTTTCCAATCAACGCACCCAACCCAGGGACGGCGGGGCGATGTTCACTCTGCAACTGCGTAAAAAAGACGGAAAATGCTTCATCTCTCAAAAAGGATATAGTCTTACGTGGGTTCATAAATACAAGCAGAACGGAAAATACCATTTTGAAATACTGCCGGCTGCCGCCCATGAAAACAATCCGGACTTGGAGCCTGCCGCCCGGCAAAAACTGAAAGCTTTTTTGAAAAATTCGCGAAACCTTCTGCATACATACAATGCCGGAATATCCGGAAATGACGTCCAAACAGGAAAAACCCGGAAAACAGCACTGAATATTTCCGGCGCTAAGAAGAATGACCGGTAATATATCAACAAACCGGTTAGCATCCGGCAATAGCATGCATCTCAAAAAAACGGGAATTTCTCCGGAAATGTACATTTATCTTACTCAATATAAAACACTTACCCGGAGCCGTTTTATATCCAATCCGGAATCATTTTTTTATATCCAAAAAAAACGCTTGACAAATAAAATTCTTTATACATTCGCAGCCTAAACAAAAAAAAAGATATCGTATGACAAATTCAGTTAAACAAACTTTACGGGATTCGGTAAAAGCACGTTGGGCGGCATTAGTTCTTGCGTCGCTTTCCATATTCGGTGCCTATTATTTCAACTATGCACTTTCTTCTATCAAACCGATGTTGGAAAGTGTCCTCGGTTGGAACAGTGAAGACTTCGGAACATATACTTCCGCTTATGCGTGGTTTAATGTATTCCTGTTTATGCTTATCATCAGTGGATTTATTTTGGATAAGCTTGGGGTAAGAAAGACCGGTTTAGGTTCGACCATCATCATGTTCCTCGGAACGGCATTAAACTATTGGGCGGTTTCACATACTTTTCCGGAAGGCTCTGTGGTGCATATTCCCATTTTAGGAGATATGAAGACACAAGTATTTCTTTCCTCCTTGGGATTCGCCATCTTCGGCGTAGGGACGGAAGCTATCGGGATTACCATTTCCAAAGCTGTCGTGCGTTGGTTCAAAGGAAAAGAGATGGCTTTGGCGATGGGGATGCAAATGTCTATTGCCCGGCTGGGAACCATGCTTGCCCTGATGATTTCCTTGCCTTTGGCAAAAAACTTTTCTGTTACCGCTCCTATTCTTTTTGCATTGATAGTGATGCTTATCGGGGTTGGTTCTTTCATCGCCTTCTCCATTCTGGATATCAAACTTGACAAGTCCGAAGGCGAAGTAGAAGATACGGTTTCGGAAGAGGATGAATTTAAAATTAGCGATATTAAATACATTATCAGCAATCTGGGGTTCTGGTATATTGCTATCCTTTGCGTCTTGTTTTATTCCGCTGTTTTCCCATTCCTGTTCTACGCTACGGACTTGATGATCAATAAATATAATGTTGACCCCTATCTGGCGGGAATCATTCCGGGCTTTTTGCCTTTGGGTACGATGTTCTTAACCCCGCTCTTCGGAGGAATATATGACAAATTCGGCAAAGGAGCTACCATTATGATTGTAGGCTCCCTGATTCTCATTCTGGTACACAGTATTCTTTCTATTCCTTCCTTGAATACTTGGTGGATTGCCACGATCATGGTATTGATATTGGGAGTCGGTTTTTCGTTGGTGCCTTCGGCAATGTGGCCTTCCGTTCCGAAAATCATTCCGGAAAAACAATTGGGAACCGCTTATGCCGTTATCTTCTGGATTCAAAATATCGGTTTGATGTTGGTACCTTTGCTCCTCGGAATCGTATTGAATTCTACCAATCCGGATGTATCTCCCAACAAAATCGTCATTAAAGATGCTATCGACAAAGCCTTCACCGAAGTATTACCCGGACAGTCATTCACCGATAAGGAGATACACAAAGCCAAAGAAAAAGCTTCCGGTGCTGCAGTGGACTCCATCGTTCAATATACAAATTACGTTCCTACGAGCATCGAAAACATCAACACGGAAAATGTGAAGAAAGAGGTCTATGAGGACATTGTTCAAAATCTGAAAAATACCCAAATATCCTCCGACAAAGAAAAAGCTATGGCTCAAGTAGTCGCTATCGGTAAAGATACGGCTTTCAAAGTGATTGAAAAAGAAAAGCTGAACCTTCGTTACGATTATTTCTACGATATGCTGATTTTCCTTATCCTGTCCATTTCTTCCCTGCTTTTTGCATTCCTCTTGAAAATTGAAGACCGGAAAAAAGGATACGGGCTGGAATTACCGAATATTAAAAATTAAAAAACTAAGATTATGAACACTGACATAAGAAATTTATCCCCCAAAAGTATTTGGGAAAACTTTTATCTGCTCACGCAGGTGCCCCGTCCTTCCAAAAAGGAAGAGAAAATACGCAAGTTTATGCTGGATTGGGCAAAAGAGCGCAATATTGAAGCCTTTGAAGATGAAATAGGCAATATCATTATGCGCAAACCGGCAACGCCCGGCATGGAAGACCGTAAAGGAATTATCTTGCAAGGACACCTGGATATGGTACCGCAAAAAAATTCCGACAAAGTGCATGATTTCGAAAATGACCCTATCGAAGCCTATGTTGATGGCGATTGGGTTACCGCTAAGGGTACGACCTTGGGAGCGGACAATGGTATGGGCGTAGCGGCTGCCATGGCAGTCATGGAAGCTACGGACTTGGTTCACGGACCTGTCGAAGCCCTGATGACGGTGGACGAAGAAACAGGTATGACCGGAGCCGAAAACCTTAAACCGGGACTCCTGCAAGGAGATATTCTGCTCAATCTCGACTCCGAAGATGAAGGAGATTTGTATATCGGTTGCGCCGGAGGTGTAGATACCAATGTTACTTTCAACTACCACACAGAACTTCCCGGTGAAGGGAAAACCCCTTACAAAGTGGTCGTAAAAGGACTGAAAGGAGGACACTCCGGATTGGACATTCACCTCGGCAAAGGAAATGCCATTAAGATTATGGCAAAATTGTTGAAAGGGGCGGAAAAATTCGGTCTGCAATTGGCTGACATTCACGTTGGTAACATGCGTAATGCAATCCCCAGAGAAGGTTTTGCTATCGTATTTATTGACAACGACAAAGCCTATGACTTCCAAAAATACATTAAGGAACTGGAAACTGCCGAACAAGAGAGACTTGGAGACATCGAGCCAACGTTAAGTATTTCCGCCGAAAAAACGGAGTACGAAGGAGGCGTAATGGATGCTTCCACACAGTCTCACTTGATAGAATCGCTTATAAGTTGCCCCAACGGCGTAAAACGTTTTAGCAAGGATATGCCGGATGTGGTGGAGACGTCCTCCAACCTGTCTATCATTAACTCCGGAAACGGAAAAATTTCCATCGGTCTCCTGACACGTAGTGCCATCAACGAAGAACGGGATATTTTGGCAGAAGAGATAGCGGAGAACTTCCGCAAACACGGAGCGGCAGCCTCCCATGCCGGAGCCTATCCCGGCTGGAAACCCAATGTCAATTCTCCCATTCTAAAAGCCATGACACATGCTTATGACCGTCAGTTTGGTGTCAAACCGGCGGTAAAAGTTATTCACGCAGGTTTGGAATGCGGTATTTTGGGTGCCACCTACACACATTGGGATATGATTTCTTTTGGTCCGACGATTCGTCATCCGCATTCCCCGGACGAAAAAGTACATATTCCGAGCGTACAAAAATTTTGGGACTTCCTGGTACAAACATTAGCCGACGCCCCGAAAAAATAATGTATTGAAATGAACGCATCATAGACAACACAGTATTTTGCAAAAGATACTGTGTTGTTTTTTTTCATCCTTTTCCCGGAAAATAAAAACACAAATCAGATGATACTTATAGCAGACAGTGGCGGCACCAAAACTCAGTGGACGCTCGTGGATAATAAAAAGGAAATCCTTACCCTGAAAACCCCGGGACTCCACCCCTATTTCCTGAATTCTATGGAAATGATGGAAATTATCGACCGGGATTTGCTCCCCAAAATGAAAGATTATACTCCGCGAAAAATATTCTTCTACGGTGCCGGCTGTGCCAAAGAAGAGAAGCAGGAAATCATCTATGCCACGCTCCGGCATGTCTTTCCGGAGAGCACGATAGAAGTCCAATCCGATCTCTTGGGTGCAGCGAGAGCCGTGTTGGGACACTCCCGCGGCATTGCCGGAATTTTGGGCACCGGTTCCAACCTTGCCTACTACGACGGCAATACACTCACCCAACAAATACAGTCCACCGGCTATCTGATAGGAGACGAAGGCAGCGGAGCCTATCTCGGGAAACTCTTATTGCAAGATTTCTTTTACAAACAACTCCCGGAGACATTAGAACGCTATTTTACCTTGAGGTATGGAAAAAACAAACAAAAGATTCTTAATCCACTCTATGACAGCGACTTTCCCAACAGGTATCTCGCCCGTTTTACCTATTTTCTGAAAGATAACCTCGCCCATCCCTATGTACAATCGTTGGTAAAGAATGCCTTCCGGGACTATTTTACAAAGCTCGTCGTACAGATAGATACGGATGATAAAAATATTGCTTTCGCCGGCTCTGTCGCACAAGTATTTCGTGAAGCCTTGGAAGAAGTCGCAACAGAACAAGGTTTTGTCATACAAAAGATCCTCCCCGAACCCCTCACCGGATTAATAGATTTTCATATAGCAGATTAAGCGACACAGGTAAACGGGAATGGATTCCTCCCCTTCATCAGCCCGCATATTTACCTGAAAACTTCAGACCGCTTTGTCTGAGCGAATCTTCACCGGCAAAAATATTTTATATACTTTTGCCTGAAAAATGATATTATGATGTTGATCGATACGCACACGCATATATATATGGAGGCATTCGACGAAGACCGCGAAGAAGTGATTCGCAATGCCGCCTCAAACGGAGTGGAATACATGGTATTGCCCAATGTGGATACAGAGACGACAGCTCGCTTGAAGTCTGTGGTCAACGAATATCCGGAAAAATTGTTTCCCGCCATGGGGCTGCATCCCACTTCGGTGAAAGCAGATTACAAAGCGGTTTTAGAAGGCATTGAGCAGGAATTTCAAGAACGGAAATATTACGCCGTTGGCGAAATAGGTATTGATTTACACTGGGACAAGACGTTCTTGAAACAGCAGCAAGAGGCTTTCGCCCGTCAGATAGAATGGAGCTTGACATACGACCTTCCCATCATCATCCATGCCCGCAAATCCTACAATGAGATTTTCCAAGTACTGAACACCTTCAAAGGGCAAAATGTCCGGGGGATATTTCATTGTTTTAGCGGCTCCTACGAACAAGCCAAAAAAATTGCGGATATGGGTTTCCTTATGGGAATCGGCGGAGTATTAACGTTCAAAAATTCCAAACTGGGAGAAACCGTCAGACACTTTGATTTGAAGTATTTCGTACTGGAAACAGACGCTCCGTATTTAGCTCCCACCCCGTACCGGGGAAAGCGTAATCAACCGGCATATGTCCGGCTGGTAGCGCGAAAAATGGCGGATATTTTCAACGTAGAAATAGAAAATATTGCAAAAAGCACAACAAATAATGCTGCAAAGCTGTTTAGATTAGAGAATATTTAAGTTCCTTTTAATTGAAAATGAACATCTTATAAT
>WFZU01000084.1 GCA_015489405.1 Bacteroidales bacterium | reverse complement strand
TTTGAATCTTGGTGGCGGAGAGATTTTTCTGATAGTGATGGTTGTTTATCTGGTTTTTGGTCCCAAAAAAATACCGGAGATAGCCCGCACACTTGGCAAAGGTATCAACGAAATAAAGAGGGCGACCGGCGGCGTTACGGACGAGTTGAAAAGGGAAATCAAAAAGGCGGAATATGAAGTAAAGTCAACGGTCAACGAAACCGTGCAGCACGTGAAGGACACTATGGAAGAAGGAAAGGTGCCGCTGGACGATATCGAAAAAGAAATCAAAGAGAAAATAAATAAAAAATAAGAATATGCAGACACATCAAGCCGGTAATGTACAGGATTTTCAACCCAAAAAGGTATTCCCTGTGGTGGGAATCATTGCTTTTTTGGTAATCCTTTTTATTTCTTGGAACAGCATCACGGTAACCATTGATGCCGGAAATCGCGGCGTGCTTTTTAGAAAATTCGGCGGCGGTATCGATTTGGACCATGTTTATCCGGAAGGATTTCATTTTATTGCTCCTTGGAATACGATGACTCAATATGAGGTCAGACAACAAGAGATTGAAGAAACGATGGATGTGCTTTCCAATAACGGACTTCAAATTTACCTCGATGTCTCGGCTTGGTATCAGCCTGAGGAGGAGAATCTTGCCAAATTGCATTCCACCATCGGGGTGGACTATCTCCAACGCGTGGTGATTCCCGCCTTGCGTTCTTCTACGCGCAGCGTCATCGGAAGATATACCCCGGAGCAAATTTATTCGACCAAAAAGGATGCCATACAAGAGGAAATCTTCGAGGAAACAAATAGCATTCTACAAGGCAAATACGTAAAACTCAATAAAGTGTTGCTTCGCTCGGTGAAACTTCCGGAATCTATCAAAAGAGCTATCGAAAGTAAGTCCAAACAAGAACAATTGGCATTGGAATATAAATTCAAATTGGAAAGAGCCGCCCAAGAAGCCGAACGGCAACGGATAGAGGCAGAAGGGAAGGCGCGTGCAAATAATATTGTCAATGCGAGTCTTACGGACAAGATATTACGGGAAAAGGGCATCAGTGCTACGCTCGAACTTGCCAAATCTCCCAATTCAAAAGTGGTGGTCATCGGAAATTCCAAAGACGGTTTACCGCTTATATTGGGCGATGGGAAATAGAGCTTGTCTATAATGTCCGACTTCTGCGTTACGCTCATACTCAAAACAGTCATTGACAAAAGTCAACTCCTTTGCTTTCAGAACTTCACAAGCCTTGAATTTGAACATTCTAGCTCAGACTCCGGACTTTATGGACAGACACTAAATAGGCAAGTAATATACAGCAGGGAGGGAAGCGTCCGGCAAGACCCGTCCGGAACTTCCCGGGAACAGACAGGATATTTCTATGGGAGATAAGAAGAAGTATAAGCATGTAATTTTTGATTTGGATCGAACCCTTTGGGATTTTGATGCCAGCTCGGAGGAGACCTTGCAAGAGGCATTTTCCCTGTTTTCGCTCAGGGAGCGGGGGATCCCCGGATTTTCACAATTTATGGAGGTGTATCACCATATTAATGACCGGTATTGGGCTCTTTACCGCAAGGGGGAAATCACAAAAGCCAAGCTGAACGTACAACGCTTCTATGATACCTTGAAAGATTTTGCCGTTGATGACCCGGAGGTAGCCGGAAAAATTGCCTCCTATTACGTCCGGAATAGCCCGTTAAAACAGCATCTTTTCCCTGCCGCACACGAACTGCTTACTTATTTGCAAGGAAAATATCGCTTGCATATTCTTACCAACGGTTTTAAAGAGGTGCAAAAGCAGAAGGTGAAAGCGAATAAGCTAAGTCCCTATTTCGAAAATATTTTCACCTCGGAAGATGCCGGTGCGTTGAAACCCTCTCCGCTTGCCTTTCATTTTGTCCTGGATCATTTGAACGCAAATGCAGACGAATGCATCATGGTGGGGGACGATTGTCAGGTTGATATCCGGGGAGCCAAGGATGTGGGAATGGATCAGATTTGGGTGAATTTTTACAGCGACTCGTGCAACCTTTCTCCTGCCTTTGTGGTCTATGACCTGAAAGAAATTTTTGAAATTCTGTAAATGAGCGGCGGGAAGAATTTCACTATTTGCTGATAATGTGGTTTAAATCCTTGGATATTAGTTGTTTGATGTTTTTGTTTTTTCTTTTTCAAATTTCTTTTACGAGTGAATTTTTTAATTAAATTTGCGGACAATTAAATTTTATATCGTATGAAAAAAATTCTATTCATTTTATTAAGTTTCTTTTTTCTGACTTCTTCTTTTGCTAAAGAAGTGAGTCTGAAAAGAGCCGAAAAGATTGCTAAGCTTTCTTATTTTTATCGTTTGAACAATTACTACACACCGGTGAGTATGGAGCAACTCAAAATCTCCAACCAATTTACGGTGAAGGATAAAGGTGAGAACGCATTTTATGTTTTTAATTTTGAAAACTTCGGTTTTATCATCATTTCTGCCGAAGATGCCATGCTTCCCGTCTTGGGTTATACGTTTGATAATCCGTATCTCGGAGATGCAATGAACCCGAACTTTAAGGCTTGGGTAGGTACCTACAAAGATAATATTAACTATATCCGTGAGCATAATATTACGGCAGATAAATTTGTCCGTAGCCGTTGGAAGAGGGAAGAAAGTATTGACCCTCAAAACCTTGCGCTAACCAAGTCCAAAGGCGTGGACCCCTTGCTTCACTCTACTTGGAATCAGGATAACCCTTACAACTATTTCTGTCCTGCAGACAATGCCGGTCCCGGAGGGAGAGTCTATGCAGGTTGTGTTGCGACTGCGATGTCTCAAATCATGTATTACTGGCGCTGGCCCGAGACCGGTGAGGGAAGTCACTGCTATTATGCTACCGGGTACGGACAATTATGTGCGGATTTTGCCAATACCGAATATCAGTGGAACGGAATGTTAGACAACAGTGATTATGACCCGAGTGCTCCGATGGCATTGCTGCAATATCATGCCGGTGTTGCGGTAAATATGGACTATAGTCCGGATGGCTCCGGCTCTAACAGCAATTATGCGAAGAATGCTTTTAAAAATTATTTTAAATATTCCAATTCTTGTCAGATAATGTATAAAAGTTCCTATACTTATACGGTATGGAAAGGATATGTACATGATGAATTGGATGATAAATGTCCGATGTATTATGCAGGTTTTAGTTCCGATGGTGGTCATGCCTTTGTTTTGGACGGTTATACGGATGATGACGAGTTTCATTTCAATTTCGGTTGGAGCGGTTCCGCTAACGGATTTTATACGATGTATGATGTGGGGGGCTACTCTACCAATCAACAAATGATTAGAAATATCTTCCCGAGTGCCAGTTATACCTATCCGGTAGTATGGTCGGGCGTTAAAAATGTTCCTCATGTCAGAGGGATTATCGAGGACGGCAGCGGTCCCCGTCAGGATTATCCCGTCAATACGACCCATGCTTGGTTGATAGATCCGAGTTTGGATGGTCAGGTTGCGGATGCCATAACGATAGACTTTTTGGAAATGGATATTGCCAACAATGATATGATTTATATCTATGACGGAGCGGATGATAGCGCACCGCTTTTGGGTTCTTATAACGGAAATACTCCGCCGAGTGGAAATCTTACTTCTTCCCAAGGAGTGATGTTTATTAAGTTTGTCAGTGATGCCAGCGGAACCGGAGATGGATTCCGCATTCATTACGAAGCCGACCAACCTTCTTTGTGCGGTTCTAATGTTATGATGACAGACCAATCCGGGGCTATTGATGATGGTAGCGGTGATATGGATTACGTGAATGGGAAAAACTGTTCTTGGTTTATTCAACCTCCGAATGCCAGTAAATTGACCATCAACTTCTTGGATTTCAAAACGCAAGAAACGTATGATCATTTGACATTTTACGATGGAACTACCTTTGCGGAATTAGCGGATTTCTCCGGTGAAGAGGATATTCCCGATTCTGTCGTTTTTGAAACCGGAAAACTGTTGATGACTTTCAAAACGGATGTTTTGGTTGCAGATGAAGGTTGGAGCCTCACCTATCACTCGGATTTGGTGGGTGCGGAAGAAAACTTGAATACACTCAGTGACATTTCCTTGTATCCCAATCCTGCCACGGATAAATTGTCAGTCAATTTTTCGGTAGCACAGAAAGACGATATTCAATTTACGATTTATGATATCAAGGGCGCACCTGTTTATGAAGACAAGGTTACCGGTTTCGCGGGCAGCTATCATAATGCAATTGATTTATCGAAGTTTGCCAAAGGGGTTTATTTCGTGAAGATTATATCAACAGGTCGTGTCTATACAGACAAATTGATAGTAGAATAAAAAGCTCAAATATTTTAATTCAAAAACCGGAGGCCTTAGCTTCCGGTTTTTTATTTTATGAATCTTTTTTCAATTGAAATAGTCTTGGTTTTATTATTACATTTGCAGCGGTTTAGATGATTGTTTGTTCTTATGTGTCCCCGTTGTGATGTTTGTCCCGAGAGGCTCATAAAACGGGATGTCCCATAGAGGATAAAACGGAATGAAAAGCGGGATGGTGTCCCGGAAAAAATTTATTATATGAAAAAAATTGTACTCTTGAGTCTTGGCATTTTCCTTTTTGCAGTAGCTTTACCTAAGGAAGTTTCGCAAAAGACTGCCGCCGGACTGGCTTTGAAAGTTTATTATCACCGGATTAATAAATATTACCGTGAGGTGGATTTTGATGCGCTGCATATCCGGGATGTTTTCACGGTGCAAGAAAATTCTGTCAATCTTTATTATGTTTTCAATATAGAGGATTACGGTTTTATCATTATTTCTGCAGAAGATAAGATGGTACCTGTATTAGGATATACGTTTGATTATCAGTATAATCCGGATGATATTTCTCCTAATTTCCGGTCGTGGATGGAAAGCCGGAAAGCGAGTATTCTTTTTGCCAAGCAGGCGAGTACTCCGGTCAGTCAAAAGATTACGGAGAAATGGGATGAAATCGACCGGCTGGATGTGAACCGGAAGGTAGAAAAGAGCAAAAATGCTGTTGCTCCTTTGTTAGCCAGTACCTGGGACCAAGGTTATCCTTATAATTACGATTGTCCATACGGTTCCGGAGGTCCGGGCGGAAGGGTATGGGCAGGCTGTGTGGCGACCGCATACGGACAAGTGATGTATTACTGGCGCTGGCCTGATAGTGGTACAGGAAGCCATTGCTATACCCCCTCGGGCTATGATGAACAATGTGCGGACTTTGAAAATACGGAATACAATTGGAATGGGATGCTGGATCATCTGGATTATAAGAATGCCAGTGCTCCGGTCGCACAATTGCTTCACCATGCAGGTATCGGAGTGGATATGATGTACGGTCCGGATGGGTCGGGAGCATATTCGGATGATGTCGTTTATGCGATGAAAAATTATTTTAAATATTCGGATGCAACGGAAATATTGTACCGCTATGAATACAGCGACGAGGAATGGATAAATATTTTGAAACAGCAATTGGACAGCGGTTATCCTATGTATTATGCCGGTTGTCAGGGGAAAGGTTGCCACGCTTTTGTCTTGGACGGCTATACCGACGAAGAGGAATATCACTTCAATCTCGGATGGGGTGGCGCTGCCAATGGCTATTATACGATTGACAATCCCGCCGGATTTCCGGTTTGGCAGCAAGTGATTATCAACTCGATACCCGATGATGAATATCCGCCGTATTGCTCAGGGACGACTGTAATCAATGATATGAAAGGAATTATCGAAGATGGAAGCGGACCTTTGGCGGATTACCTTAACAACACCAATGCCGGCTGGTGCATTGATTTGAGTCAAAGCCCCCAGAATGTTCAGAATATTACCTTGACTTTTTTGGATATGGATGTAGCCGGTGATGATTTTGTCAAGGTGTATGATGGGGCAGATGCCGGAGCTACCCTTTTGGGGAGCTATAACGCCGGCAATTTCCCGGAGACCATTACTTCTTCGGGACCCCGGATATTTCTACAATTTGAAAGCAATGAAGCAAACACCGCAGGGGGATTTAGAATCCGTTATGATGCCAACGAACCACCGGCTCCGGGTATCATAACGCTTACCGATTATTCGGGAACCATAGATGACGGAAGCGGAGACTATAATTATCAAACGTCGCAAACCAGCTTATGGACTGTTGATTTGCCGGAGGCGGAAAAAATTTATTTTAATTTTACGGAATTTCATACCCAAGATACTTTTGATATTGTACGTATCATTGATGCGGAAAATAATGTTTATGTGGCTGCATTTTCCGGAGATTATGAGGAGGGCAATTTGCCGGAGACTGTTGTCGTCCCGAGTAGCAAGGCTTATGTCCTCTTCAAATCGGACGTACTTCATACCGATTCGGGATGGGCTTTGGAATATTCCTCCCAACTGGTGGGAACGGAGGAAAACTCCCGTAAGGAAAGTCTCAAAATATATCCAAATCCTGTGCGGGATGCGTTGCATGTGGAGTTTGAACAGCCGTCCGTATCGGATATGAGCATCGAAATCCGGAATGCCCAATCGCAATTGATGTATAGCAGTCATTCTTCCGGTTTCTATGGTAATTACCGGAATTCCATTCGTTTGGCGGATTATCCTCCGGGTGTGTATGTTGTTCATATAGAGAATGCTAACGGAAGTTTTAATAAAAAATTTATAAAAATCTGATATTATGTTTAATAAAGAAACTTATCAAAATAGAAGAGAAAGATTAGCAGCATTAGTCAAGGACGGATTGATGCTTTTCCCCGGAAATGCTTGGGTTCCCTATAATTATCCTGCCAATCCTTTTCATTTTCGTCAGGACAGTAGTTTCCTGTACTATTTCGGGCTCAATCAAGCGGGTCTGTTTGGGGTCGTGGATGCTGACACGGGCGAATCCTATCTTTTCGGAGATGACGTGGATATGGATGATATTATCTGGATGGGACCGCAAGAAAGTATGCGAGAACGTGCGGCTAAGGTTGGCGTCGCCAATACTTCTCCCTTATCATCTTTACAAGCTTTTTTGCAGAATGCGAAGGGGAGCGGCAGGAAGATTCATTTTCTGCCCCCATATCGTAGCCAAACGACTATCCACTTGGCGGATTTATTGGGATTGCATCATAATGAAGTGAGAGCGGCGGCTTCCGTTGAGCTTATCAAGGCGGTCGTTGCCATGCGTTCCATCAAAGAACCGCAAGAAATTGTGGAAATAGAAAAAGCGATGGATATCGCCTATGAAATGCATACTACTTCGATGAAGATGGCAAAACCCGGCGTCGTCGAACAAGAAATTGCCGGTCATATTGAAGGTATTGCCCTGAAACGGGGGAGTGGGGTTTCGTTTCCCATTATTTTGAGCGTTCATGGGGAAACCTTGCACAATCACGGTCATGCCAATGTGATGAAAGACGGAGATTTGATGATAACGGATGCCGGAGCGGAAACAAATATGAATTATTGTAGTGATATTACCCGGACTATTCCGGTAAACGGAAAATATTCCACCCGGCAAAGGGAGATTTACGAACTGGTCGTAGATGCTAATGTAGCAACGATAGAAGCGGCGGCTCCCGGCGTCCGTAATATTGATTTACATTTGATGGCAGCCCGTATTATCACGATTGGACTACAAGATTTGGGGCTGATGAAAGGAGATGTGGATGAAGCGGTTGCCGCCGGTGCTCATGCGCTCTTCTTCCCCCATGGTCTGGGACATATGATGGGGTTGGATGTGCATGATATGGAAGGGCTTGGAGAGGATTATGTCGGCTATGATGATAGCATAAGCCGGAGTACTCAATTCGGCTTGGCTTTTCTCCGCCTTGCCAAAGCTTTGCAAACGGGTAATGTATTTACCATAGAGCCGGGCATTTACTTCATTCCGGAACTTATAGACCAGTGGAAGGCAGAGAAGAAACATACGGATTTCATTAATTACGACAAGGTCGAAACATATAAAGATTTCGGTGGTATCCGGGTCGAAGATGACATTTTGATTACCGGAGACGGTTTTCGCGTACTGGGGAAACCGATTCCAAAGACGGTAGCGGAGATTGAAGCGATAATGCAAAGATAAGACTTGTACTAATGCGAACGGTCATACAACGTGTGCAGAAAGCAAGTGTCTCTATCGACGGGAGTTTGCGTGCCGCTATCCGGGGCGGCTTGTTGTTGTTGGTAGGCTTTGAGGAAGCGGATACGGAAACGGATTTGCAGTGGATGGCAAAAAAAGTTGTCAATATGCGTATCTTTAACGATGATGACGGCGTGATGAACCGTTCGCTCGAAGAGGTGGGAGGTGAAGTCTTGGTCGTGAGCCAGTTTACCTTGCATGCTTCCACCAAAAAGGGGAACAGACCCTCGTATATGCGTGCGGCGAAGCCGGAAACCGCTATCCCTTTGTATGAAAGATTTATTGCCATTTTGAAAAAAAACTATGAGCTACCCGTCCAAACCGGTGTTTTCGGAGCTGATATGCAGGTTTCGTTGATTAATGATGGACCGGTAACAATCATTATAGACTCTCAAAATAAAAATTTATGATTTCGTTGAATCCTTTAAATGCAATATCGCCGGTAGATGGCAGATATTTTTCAAAAGTTGAAAAACTGACGGCTTATTTTTCCGAAGAAGCGGTTATCAGGTACCGTATTCGCGTGGAAATAGAATATTTTATCCGTTTGGTGGACGTAATCCCCCAATTGGCGGATTTTCCCCGCAATCTGTTTCCGCAACTTCGTTCTTTGTATCGTGAGTTTACGAGTGATGTGGCGAAAGAAGTGAAAGAAATAGAACGCACGACCAATCATGATGTGAAAGCCATTGAATATTATATTGCATCGGAATTCCGGCGTCTGGATTTGTCTCCTTACGTTGGGTTTATCCATTTCGGTCTGACATCGCAAGATGTGAACAATACGGCTTTTCCGTGGGCTTTCAAAGACGCTTTGGAAGAGGAATATTTACCTGCATTGCGCAGTTTGATTTCAACGTTGGAAGAATTGTCGAACGCTTGGAAAGATATCCCGGTGTTGAGTCATACACATGGACAACCGGCTTCTCCGACTTTGATAGGAAAAGAACTGTATGTATTTGTAGAACGTTTGCGGGTACAATACCTTCAACTTACCGCTATTCCGGTCAATGCCAAATTCGGCGGAGCCGTTGGTAATATGAACGCTCATTATGTCGCTTACCCTTCGGTAAATTGGGTCGATTTTGCCAACGATTTTATCGCCTCTTTGGGACTTAAAAGACAGCAGACAACTACACAAATCGAACATTATGATAATTTGGCTTCCAAATTTCATGCTCTTGCACGCATCAATACCATATTAATGGATTTGTCCCGGGATATGTGGTCCTATATTTCCATGGATTATTTCAAACAAAAAATAAAGAAAGGTGAAATCGGTTCTTCGACGATGCCGCATAAAGTGAACCCGATAGATTTTGAGAATGCGGAGGGGAATTTGGGCTTGGCAAACGCTCTTTTTCTCCATTTAGCTTCGAAATTACCCATATCCAGATTGCAACGTGATTTGACCGATTCTACGGTTATCCGCAATTTGGGGACACCCCTTGCACATACGCTTATTGCTTTTGCTTCATTGCGCAAAGGCTTAGGCAAACTTATTCTCAATGAGGAAGTGATACACCTTGATTTGGACCGGCATTGGGAAGTTTGCGCCGAGGCTATTCAGACGGTTTTGCGGCGGGAGATGATACCGGATGCCTATGAACTGTTGAAAGATTTAACACGGAAAAATGAGAAAATCAGCCCTGAGAGCATTCGCTCATTTATTGATACGCTCCCCGTGGACGATAGGGTGAAAGAGGAACTGCGTGCAATTACTCCGTTTAACTACACCGGAAAATTTAATATAGAGGGCGCTGCCTCTCAGTAAAACCGGATTACAGAACGTTTACAAGATTAAACTTTCCCTTATCAGCCGGATGTCTTCCGCAGCTATGCCGTTGGCTATCAGGATAGGAATGTCTTTTTCAAAACTTTTGTCAAAAACTCCCCTGCTGTCTTTGAATAGGGTCTTGCTTTTCAGGTAAAATTTGTGGGCGAGTTGGATATTTCCGCTAAGCAGTTCGAGATGTCCGATATTTAGATAATCGTGTTTTGTAAAATCTTGTATGTCAATATCATATAAGTTTTCTTTTGCCTCTTCTATCTTTCCGAGATTGAAATAACACCAAGAGATGGGACGCAAGGTATTCGCTTTCGCATCCAATTTTTGTATCCGGAGGAAATAGTCTAAAGCCTTGTTAAATTCATGCAGTTCGATATAAGCGTAGGCTATAGAAGAAAGCAATCTGACATTCTCTGTTTCCAAGGGTTCTATTTGCAGATATATTTGCAAGGCTTCTCCGGTTTGTCCTTTCTTTTTCAGGCAATAGGCAATTTTCTTTTGGTTCCAGGTACTTTTGGAGTCGAAGAGTTCCGCTTTCCGGTAATTCTCTATGGCTTTATCGTAGTTGCCCAATTGTTGATAAGCATAAGCTAATTTCTCAAAAGTGTCTTGTCCGGATTGGTCTTGTATTAGTTCCAGACCGTCAACAACATTGGCAAAATCTTTCCGTGAAAAGAATAATTCAACGATGTTCCTGCTTTCCCGTTTTTTCGAAAGAAAGATGTTGGCAAATGTAGTTTTAAAAAGGCGAATATCTTCCTTAAAAATGTTGTCAAATTCATTCTTCCAAGGAGAAAGTTCAAAAAAGCGGTAGAGGTCTTGCATATATTGCGTGATAATGTGTTTTTTATGAGCACCGGCATCCAGTATGGAGCGATCTTTGGCGATGACCTCTATACCGGACATCTCCGCCTTGAGCATTTTCGTCATCATTTGCTTTTGGGCTTCCGGCATCCCCATCAGGTTGAATAGCAAAGAATATTTATCCGAATTGCAGATATGAAAACTGTTTTCCATCTTTTCAAACAGCAATTCTTTAAATTCGGGGGACTCCTGTTCCAAATCTTCTACAGCCGGATGTTGGGTAGAAAAGGGTAGTAACCAATTGGATACTTTTTCAAAAAAAGGAAAATGTTTCAAATGTCTGAATGCAGAGAGAAAGGTGTCATTCCCTTCCAATTGCATTTCCGACATTTCCTGCAATTTATCCATAAACTCCGGATCTTCACTGAATATTTCTTCCCAGTCCGGATTTTCCTCCATATCTTCATCCTCCATGTCATTTAGCTTTTCGCGAATAAAATCATTGTGGTTTAGTATTTCAGGCAATACATCATTATTTATTCGCTGCTCTATTTGCTCGGTGTCTTGAGTACGGATAAATTGGCTTACCAGTGGTATGATTTCTTCATCATTCACCAAGGGAGCTATTTCCGCTTTTATTTCCTTTTCGTAGAAATCCATTAAATGATTGTGGTACAACATAATCAGGAAAATGCCTGTCAATGCCCGTCCGCTCAATAACGGGTTATCATTTGGGAGCAAAGTGGCGAGAAAAAGAAATTTTTCCTTTTGAAATTCTTGCAGGCAATTGACGGTGAAAAGGCTTACCCATTGCCCTTTAATATAGTCAGGGACTTCATTTGTCGATATAAAGGCTGAAAACAACTGTCTGTTCCAAGACTTTAATTCATTGTAAATTAGAGTGTAATTAAGGAGACTCTCTTTGGTTTCTTTATCCCAAGTGATGTCTTCAAGCCCGATAAGCGTTTCGATTTTTTGAATGTCTTTCAGGCTGTTTTTCCGGGTGAGAGCGCTGAGGGTGTCTTGTCTTTGGTAGGCGGCAAGGTTGAAGATACGTAAGGTGAGTGACAAAATGTCATTCTTTATCTTGTTTATGACCTCCTCTCTTTCCGGGTCTTTTCCTCCTTTGACAAAAAAATCCAAAAGTGCGGAATACGAGGTCTCAATGGACTGTATATCAGAAGTATATTTTCCCAGATTATGTGATTTCGCAAATCCGGACAATAAACGGATTGCTTCCTTTAACCTCTTGTCTCTGAGGTTGTTTAGGATATTTTCAAAGATAAGTTTCCTCTTTTGATATATCATGTCTTTTACGTTTACGTCCCCTCACAAGCAAAAATCACGCCTTTTTTTTCTAAGGAGGGCGATGGAATCATACGGATGTATAAGGAACATTTAGTGCTTGTCCATAAAGTCAAGAGTCTTATCTAGAATGTTCAAGAATAAGGCTTGTGAAATACTAAAAACCAAGGAGTTGACTTTTGTCAATGCGATGCATTGAGCTTGCCGAAAAGACTGTTTTGAGTATAAGCATAACGAAGTTATTGGACATTATAGACAGACTCTCTATAAGTTTATGAAATGAATGGAACGGGGGAGGAAAAATCCAAGTCTTGATATAAAGCCAAAATTGCCTCTACAATATAATAAAATGCTCAAAAAAATCTTTTTATTTGCGTAAAATTAGTTCAAAAAATAAAAGACCCGCGCTAATTTTCCTCGCGGAAATGAATTTTTTTGTGCTTTTTGGAGATTTTTTTGACCAAGAAATAAACGAAAATTTTTACACGGAATTGGAGAATTGTCGTCTCTGTGGAGCCTTGTAAAATGTCTCTTGCTTACCGGATGAGGCAATATAAAAAAGTCAAAATTATGTTTGTGTATTAGGCGGGTTGAATGCTTAATATGTTGTATCACAG
>WFZU01000083.1 GCA_015489405.1 Bacteroidales bacterium | reverse complement strand
CCTCCGGTAATCCGGATTCCTTTTTTAAAGGAAAGATGTTGATTGGTGTAGTTTCCGGGATTAAAGTCTTGGTCTATGACGAGCCAGTCATCGACGGAATATTGAAGTTCAAAGGCAATGAAAAACGGTTCTACATATTCATTGCCTTGGCTGTCGGTAACGGTTAAGGTGTAAGTACCTTCTTCCGTTAAGCCCGTGAGGTTTTGGGTCGTTGCCGTAAACCCATTGGGACCGGTCCAACTATACGTGTAGTCCGGGAAACCACCGGAAACCTCTATAAAAATAGCCCCCTCCGTTGTTTCCGTTATGCTGCAACCGGGTTGAATGACCGTAGCCGATACGGATATTAGACTGTCAAGAGTGATGGGCAGGATATGCGGTACCGGACTGCTTTGACTATCCTTATCGTGATAAAATATATCCGGTTTCTTACCGGAATTGCTTTGAGCCTTCAAACCGCCATCAATAATCATTGCCGCAAACAGAACGGGCAAGAGTACAAAAACAATAGTGTATTTCTTCATTTCCCTTGAATATTAAACAACAAAAACCTTCTACCACCCGAACGAAATAAATGGAGCAATGGTTGCGTGCTACTCCCTTTTGTTAGGTTTTATAGCAATATCAGCCATTTTGTCTATTAGACCGAATATTGTAATGATACAAATATACAATGGTGCAATGTGTTTTTTTTACCACAGAGGAACACAGAGTTTTGCACAGAGTAACACAGAAAAGGATTTACTATAAATTATTAATATTCAATAATTTATAATTCAACATTAACAATTCATAATTAACAAAAAGCCGCTCCGGAGGAGCGAAATGTTTGTAGCCCTGCACGGATGTGCAGGAAAAGATTACGCAGTAATACCCGAAGGAGCGAAGAGACAAGATTGAAAAACGGAAATCCCTATCCTACGAAATGGAAATAAAAGTCGTTTGTAATACAAAAAAAAACCGCCGGCTACACTGTTTTTGTCCCTTCCCAAACAACTTCTTTTTGCAATAAAAAAAATCGTAGCTTTGCCACCTGAAAAATGAAAAAAATAAAGTATGTCAAAAATACATTTAGCGGATAAATATCAAGCACAAGAAGCGGAGAAAAAATGGTATCAATTGTGGTTGGAAAAAGGGCTTTTTCACAGCGAACCCGACGACCGCCAAGCCTACACTATCGTTATTCCGCCGCCTAATGTTACAGGCGTATTACATATGGGGCATATGCTCAACAACACCCTCCAAGATGTCTTGATACGAAGGGCGCGAATGCAAGGCTTCAATGCCCTGTGGGTGCCCGGCACAGACCACGCCTCTATCGCTACCGAAGCCAAAGTCGTCGGAAAATTGAGAGCGGAAGGCATCAAAAAATCAGATCTTTCCCGTGAGGAATTTCTGCAACACTGTTGGGAATGGACACACAAACACGGAGGCATTATTCTCGAACAATTGAAAACCTTGGGAGCCTCTTGCGACTGGGAAAGAACTAAGTTTACAATGGACGAAGATTTGTATGAATCGGTCATCCGGGTGTTCGTGGATTTATACCATCGCGGCTATATCTATCGCGATTACCGTATGGTCAATTGGGACCCGAAAGCGCTGACTGCCTTGTCCGACGAAGAGGTAATCTATAAAGAAGAACAGTCCAAACTCTATTACGTCCGATATGCCGTGGAAGGGGAAGATGACACCTACGTAACCATTGCCACCACCCGTCCCGAAACGATACTGGGAGACACCGCCGTGTGTGTCCATCCGGAAGATGAACGTTTTGCACATTTGAAAGGCAAAAATGTCATCGTACCTTTGGTCAATCGTGTAGTCCCTATCATTGAAGACGAATATGTCGATATGGAATTTGGTACCGGATGTCTGAAAATCACTCCGGCACACGATGAAAATGATTATGAAATAGGGAAAAAACATCATTTGGAAACAATTGATATTCTCAATCCGGACGGAACGATGAGCGAAGCGGCACAATTTTACGTGGGTGAAGACCGTTTTGAAGTCCGCAAAAAGATAGCCGGCGACCTCGAGGCTGCCGGCAATTTGGTCAAAATAGAAGATTATACCAATAAGGTCGGCTATTCGGAACGTACCGATGTCGTCATTGAGCCACGCCTCTCTTTACAATGGTTTATGAAGATGAAAGACATCAGCAAAGAGGCATTGGAAGTGGTCGAAAATGATACGATTCGCTTTTTCCCCAAGAAATTTAAAAATACCTACCGCCACTGGATGGAAAATGTGCGGGACTGGTGTGTGAGCCGTCAATTGTGGTGGGGACACCGCATTCCGGCTTATTTCATTGACGAAGAGCGGTATGTCGTAGCCGCTACTCCGGAAGAAGCGCTCCGTTTGGCACGCGAAAAATTTGACTTGCCCGGACTGCAAGCGGAAGATTTAAAGCAGGATGAAGACGTCTTGGATACGTGGTTCTCCTCTTGGCTTTGGCCGATTACCGTCTTTGACGGAATCCGCTATCCGGACAACAAAGATATTCAATATTATTACCCGACGGATGTCCTGGTAACCGCTCCGGAGATCTTATTTTTCTGGGTCGCCCGGATGATTATTGCCGGCTTGGAATACCGCAAAGCTATTCCTTTTAAAGATGTCTATCTGACCGGTATCGTACGCGACAAACTGGGACGCAAAATGTCCAAATCCCTCGGCAACTCACCGGACCCCATCGAACTGATGAAAAAATACGGCGCTGACGGTGTCCGTGTAGGAATGCTTTTGACTTCCCCTGCGGGAAATGATTTGCCCTTTGACGAAAGTCTTTGCGAACAAGGAAGAAATTTCAGCAACAAAATTTGGAACGCCTTACGATTGATAAAAGGTTGGGAAATAGACCCTAAGGCAAATAGTCCGGAATATGCACAAACGGCTATGCGGTGGTTTGATGCCAAACTTCAAAAAAGTATTGAAACCATTGAAGATCACTATGCCAAATACCGGATATCCGATGCGCTGATGACTATTTACAGGTTGATATGGGACGATTTCAGCTCTTGGTATCTTGAAATGATTAAACCGGCTTATCAGACCCCTATCGATGCGGAGACTTTTGAACAGACCCTGAACTTTTTTGAACAATTGATGAAGTTGCTCCACCCGTTTATGCCTTTCATCACAGAAGAGGTTTATCACGCATTGCGCCCGAGGGAAGCGAACGACTTTATTATGACCTCCGCCATGCCGGAGAAAAAAACGTACGACCGGGAGTTGATAGATACTTTTGAAATCGAATCACAAGTCATCAATGCTATCCGCCGTATCAGAAAAGAAAAAGGCATTGCTTTCAAAGAAGCCATCGTCCTGAAAGTTAAACGAAATGACGACGGGAAAAATGCCGGAACTTTCGATAGCTTGATAGCGAAACTCGGCAATCTCTCCGCAATTGAATACGTCAATGAGAGTGTTAAACAAGCCGCCGGCTTCATCATTAAATCTACCGAATATTTTATTCCCTTGAATAAATCAATAGATGTAGAACAAGAGTTGGCAAATGTAAACGAAGAATTGAAATATACGCAAGGTTTTCTGAACTCTGTGATGAAAAAACTTAATAATGAGCGGTTTGTAAACAATGCTCCCGAGAAAGTAGTAGCCATGGAAAGGAAGAAAAAAGCTGATGCGGAAGCAAAATTGAAAGTCCTCGAAGCAAAACGCCAAGAGTTGGAAAAGATGAAATCCTGAGTTTTTTATGGATACGTCTCTTAGCTTTCGCAGAGTGGTGATTTACATAGGTGTTGTTTGCCGGACTTGGATGTAGTATTATGAATATAATTTTTTAGGTTATGGAACATTATTTTCAAAAGTTCAAAAAGGATATTATCGGAAACGATTTGATATTTACTACACCTTACGGTAAACAAAAGATGATTTATGCCGACTGGGTTGCCAGCGGACGGCTTTACGCTCCGGTAGAGAAAAAAATGGCGGAAACATTCGGTCCTTTTGTAGGCAATACCCATACGGAGACTTCCGAAACCGGCACCCTGATGACGAAGTCATATCACTATGCCCAAAAATTGATAAAACAACATTGCAATGCCGGTGAAAACGATGTGCTGATTGCCGCCGGCTCGGGCATGACGGCAGCGGTCAATAAATTTCAACGTATTTTGGGATTGCGTTTTCCCAATGCCAAAGCCAAAAAGGAAGAACTCGAAGAGTCCGAACGACCGGTCGTTTTCATTACGCATATGGAGCATCATTCCAATCAGATTTCCTGGTATGAGACCATTGCCGACGTGGTCATCCTACCTTACACGGAGAGCCTGCGCGTGGATTTGGAAGCCGCCCGGGAGACCATCGACCGTTATGCCGGACGAAAAGTGATAATCGGCTCATTCAGCGCCGGTTCCAACGTTACCGGAGTGATTCCTCCCTACTATGAATTAGCGGAAATAATCCACAAATATGGTGGTTTTTGCTTTGTTGACTTCGCCGGTTCGGGTCCCTATATTGACATCGATATGCACCCCGCCAATCCCAAGCAAAAATTAGATGCTATCTTTTTCTCCCCGCATAAATTTTTAGGAGGTCCCGGTTCGTCGGGCATACTTATTTTCGACTCCTCCCTCTACGACCGCAAAGTGCCGGATCATCCCGGCGGCGGGACGGTCTTGTGGACTAACCCATGGGGCGAATACAAATATTTCGACGACGTCGAATTGCGTGAAGACGGCGGCACGCCGGGGTTTCTCCAAGTGATACGCGCCGCCTTGGCTATGGAGGTGAAAGCCCGGATGGGGGTTGAAAATATCTTAAAAAGGGAAGAAGAGCTTTTGGAAATAGCCTTCAATGAATTTCCCAAAATCCCGGGAATGAAGATCTTGGCAGAAAACTCTAAAGACAGACTCGGCATCCTTTCGTTTTACATCGAAAATATAAACTACAACCTGATTGTCAAACTATTAAATGACCGGTATGGAATTCAAGTACGCGGCGGTTGTGCTTGCGCCGGCACCTACGGACATCTTTTGCTACACGTTGACAAAGAAAACTCTCACCGTATTGTCGAAAAAATAAACCGGGGAGACCTGTCCGAAAAACCCGGCTGGGTACGTCTTTCCCTTCACCCGACGATGACCAACGAGGAACTTTATACGGTCATCAACGGATTGAATGAAATTAGCCGGAACATCAACCGCTGGGAAAAAGATTATCTCTACAATCCCAATACCAATGAGTTCAGACATCATTCCGAACCCGAAGATAAAACTTCCCTCGTTCGACATTGGTTTAAGCTGTAAATCCCGTATTATATATTGAGTATTCATTTTAAACCTGACAAATATTTGTTGTAATTTTGCGTTTCCTTTTAGTACATTTCATTTGAGGATAAAAAATTTTGAAAACCATTGATAATGAAGAGAATTGTTTTGCTTGCTTTGTATTTGATGTTCAACTCCTTTCTCCTGATAGGAGCAGAGAAAAAACCCGCCAAAAATATCTTTCTTTGGAGTCCTTCCAAAGCCCTCTTAATGAAGTCTTTGGCAATAGGATATGAGCGTGTGTTAGAACCCAAAATGAATTTTTATTCTTTCCTGGAATTTGTCAACGGAGCCAATGCAGAACGCTCCTACCTCGCTTTTGTACAGGATATGGGTGTACGTTACGTTATGGCAGACGAAGATTCGGAAGTCTATTTACCTGATTTTCACTTAGTTCCTTTTGCCAGTTTCAAGTATGTGGATGTCAAACAAGGCACGACGGAAGGACAAAAGCGGGACAGTGATAAATTCGTAGCCTACGGAGGGGGTGTTCTGTTGGGAATTAGCTTTAGAGTGCGATATTTTTCCATTGATCTCTCATACGGCGTCCGCTCTATCGTCAACAAAAACTATTTTGCAAATATCGCCAACTACACCAACAGTATTGACTTGGCAAAAGATGATAATTCCTTTGCCAGAATAGATTTTAGCATTCATTTCTAAATCTCCATACCGCAAACGCAATATGAAAATAATCTGTATCGGACGCAACTATATTGACCATGCCAAAGAGCTGAAAAATCCCATTCCCGAACATCCGGTATTTTTTATGAAGCCCGAAACGGCATTGCTTTTGAAAAACAGACCTTTTTACTATCCGGATTTCTCCGACCGCATACATTACGAATTGGAATTGGTCATTAAAATTCAACGGAACGGGAAACATATTCCCGAACGCTTTGCCCACAAATATTATCACGAAGTAGCTTTGGGTATTGATTTTACCGCCCGGGACTTGCAAGACGAAGCCAAAAAGAAAGGACTGCCGTGGGAGATTGCCAAAGCTTTTGACGGATCTGCCCCCCTGAGTCCGTTTGTCCCTCTGGACAGCCTTTCCAATAAAGAAAACATCGCCTTCTCGCTACGCAAAAATTCGAACGTCGTTCAGCAAGGACACTCTGCTGATATGATTTTCTCCATCCCCCAAATTATCGCTTACGTATCCCGATTTGTCTCCCTGAAAATGGGCGATTTGATTTTTACCGGCACACCTGCGGGAGTAGGCGAAATCTCCATAGGAGACCGGCTGGAAGCCTATCTCGAAGACAAGAGGATGATGTGGGTAGAGATAAAATAGCAAACACCTTATTCCCAGCCATCTACACATATTTTCCGGCTTCGCCGAAATATGTTCGCACACTTCACTACGGCACAAAGAAAAGTATAAACCTTTGGGAACAAAATATTTTTTTAAATTTTCAGAAGATTCCGGATAAGTATCCGTTTTTTTATGTAAATTTGCTCTCTGTATTGGTGGACAACACAGGGAAACCAATATGCTGTTGTTAAGGGGTTTAATAATATTTATTAAAAACGATTTACTATGATTTTAAAAGTACATCCGGAAAATCCGGCTCCGAGACATCTCAAACAAATAATAGATGTCATCCATGACGGGGGAGTTCTTATTATTCCTACCGATTCCGTATATGCCATAGCATGTGATATTCACAACACCAAAGCTTATGAACGAATCTTACAATTGAAAGGGATAAAGAAAAAAGATGCCAATTTTTCGTTTCTTTTTCACGACCTGAGTCA
This sequence comes from Bacteroidales bacterium, assembly GCA_015489405.1. Taxonomy (GTDB): domain Bacteria; phylum Bacteroidota; class Bacteroidia; order Bacteroidales; family S143-32; genus S143-32. Next base: position 6,403 of record WFZU01000083.1, on the reverse strand, counting down.
ATTGTCCGATTTCACCCTTCCTTTTAGCAATGCCTGTTTCAAAGAGATGCGGAAGGTGCTTCCCGGACCCTTTACTTTTATTCTGAAAGCGAACAACAAAGTCCCCAAGATTTTTCACAACAAGAAAAAGACTATCGGAATACGTATTCCGGACAATCTGATTGTCGCAGAGATTATCAATGAATTAGGGAATCCTCTGATGACGACTTCTCTCAAAGGGGATGACGAGATACTCGAATATATGACCGACCCGGAATTGATACATGAAAAATACGGACATCTGGTAGATTTGGTTGTTGACGGAGGTTACGGAGACCTCACCCCCTCCACCGTCATCAGTTGTGTGAACGATGATTTGGAAGTTATCCGGCAAGGGAAAGGAGTCATTTAAGAAATCTTAACTTCTTAAACGAATATTGAAATAATTTTGAAAGAATAGAGACGTTTTCGGAGTATATTTTGAAGAAATGACTATAGACGAAATAGAAATAAAAAAGTTTTACCGCGAATTGCTGCGATTCACCTATCCCGTAGCTTCCAAGCAAGATTTGCGCAGGCTCCGGATGGCATACGAACTCATCATTGATGCCTACAAAAATACGTGGAATGAAGCGGGGCAAAAGGAAGTAAGACACGCCGTCGAAGTTGCCCGGATTGTGGCTGTCGAAGTGCATTTGGGGATTCCATCCATCATTAGCGCCTTGCTGCACAACCTGGTAATAGAAAACAAAGTAAGTCTGGTCAAGGCTAAAAAACTTTTCGGGGTTCAAGTGCAACGTATCCTCTCCGACTATATCGTTCTCAGCAATCTGGATACCGGCAAGATAGAACACCACTCCGGTAAATTTCTGAATATGCATCTTGCCATTGTAAAAGACTTTCGTGTGGTCCTTATTCGTCTTGCGCACCGTCTCTATGATATGCGCAGCTACCACTCATTAGGGAAAGAACACCGGAAAAAAGTCCTGCCGGAAGTTGCTCACATATATATCCCTATTGCCCACCGTTTGGGACTATACCACATCAAATCCGACTTGGAAAATCTATGGCTAAAGTACACACATCCCGCTGAATATCAAGATATTGAGTTAAAATTAGTTCAATCCAAGAAAAAACAAGATTCCTATATACAAGAATTTATCAAACCTATCGAACGGGAATTGTACCGGCGAAAATTTGATTTCACCATTAAAGGACGTACAAAATCCATCTATTCTATATGGCGAAAGATAAAACAAAAGAATGTCAGCTTCGAAGAGGTCTTTGACTTGTTTGCCATTCGCATTATCCTCAACAGCAAAGGCAAAAATGAAAAAACGGATTGCTGGAAAGTGTACAGTATCGTTACGGACATATACAAGCCCGAGCCAAGCCGTCTGAGAGACTGGATTTCCAACCCCAAGGCAAGCGGATATGAATCACTGCACACGACCGTCTTGGGACCTCAAAATCGCTGGGTAGAAGTCCAAATACGTACCGTGCGTATGGACGATATTGCCGAAAACGGATTAGCTGCGCACTGGCTATACAAGGAAGGGGGGAAGAAAAAAGAACAAGAACGCTGGCTGGGAGACATCAAACAATTACTTATCAAAGCTGCCGATTCCAAAGAACTTCTTTCCCAAAATTCCAATCTGGGAATGGATTCCAAGGAGATATTTGTCTTCACTCCGGAAGGAGATTTAAAAAAACTGCCCAAAGGTGCCACGGTGCTTGATTTTGCTTATAGCATTCATACCAGTCTCGGAGAAATGTGTACCGGAGCCCGCATAAACAACAAACACGTTCCCATTCGCCATCAATTAAAAAGCGGAGACAGAGTGGAAATAATCACTTCCAAAAATCAAAGTCCGAGTCTCGATTGGTTAAATTTTACGGTTACCCCAAGGGCTAAAGCCAAAATAAAAAGAGCACTCAATGAAGAGAAATTACGCGAAGCGGCATTCGGCAAAGAGCTTTTAAAACGGCGTTTGAAGAATAATAAAATACGGCTCGATGATGTTGTCATCAATCGATTGGTAAGAGAATACAAACTATCATCCTCCACTGACCTGTACTATTTCATTGCTCTCGAAAAGATTGACATTAAGGATATTAAACAAAAAATAGGCGAAGAAGAGAACATTGAGAAAAGCACGAAAGAAAAAGTAATACCGGTAAGAAAAGAAACTCCGGAAGAAGATATTTTCATCATCGGAGACCGGGCTATCGACAAGCTGGGCTTTACGCTGGCGAAATGCTGCAAGCCGGTATCCGGAGATTCCGTTTTCGGATTTGTTACCGTAGGAAAAGGTATTGTCATTCACCGCGTGGACTGTCCCAATGCCGCTCAATTGCTCAATAAATATCAATACCGCGTGATAGATGTCAAATGGAGAAAGACCGATGAAAACCGGACGTACCTCACTACCTTGAATATCTTTGGAACGGACAGCGTGGGAATATTAAACAGCATCACGGATGTTATCTCCAAGGATATGCGCGTGAATATGCAAAATATGTGGATAGACACTACCGAAGATGGTTCATTTATAGGGCATTTTACCGTTTCGGTAAAAGACAAATCCCATTTGGACAATCTGATGTTCCGCCTGCGGAAAGTTCCGGGCATTAAAAAGGTGAAGCGCGAAATCGTACACGAAAATTGATATGTTCCGCTTTTTGTGCCCTGAATCCGGAAACATATGATGCTTTTCCGGAAGGTAGCCGTACAAGGGAAAGACGAGAATTTTGACTTTTATAGAAAGAACAATAAGATGCACTCTATGAAAATATTATCCGCCGGACAAATACGTGAAGCAGATGCCTACACCATCCGGAATGAACCCATAAGCGACATTGACTTGATGGAACGTGCCGCCCGCAGCATGGCTCAATGGTGCGAAAAAGAGATTGGGAAACAACACCGTTTAGTATTTTTTGCCGGAGCCGGCAATAATGGAGGCGATGCTTATGCCTTGGCACGAATGCTTGCCGGAAAACAGTATGAGACCCTCGTCTATCGTGTGGACTACAGTCCCCGGCTGTCCATGAGTTGCGAGACCAATCTCAAACGCTATGCGCAACATCATCCGGTACATACCGTGAAGACAGCGGAAGACCTGCCTGCACTCCGCAAGGGAGATATTGTGTTTGACGGCATTTTTGGCTCGGGACTTTCCCGTCCCGTTACAGGCGTTTTGGGAGATCTATTAGAAGCCATCAACCGCTACGACAACCTCCGCATTGCCATTGATGTTCCCTCGGGCTTATTTATTGATACGATTACCCCCGCAGCGGGAAAAATATTCCGGGCGGACATCGTTCTCAGCCTTCAATTTCCGAAACGATCATTTCTGTTTGCCGAAAATCAAGATTTTGTAGGCAAATTTCACATCATAGACATCGGTTTACATCCGGATTTCATTGAAAAGGTTGAAGTAAAAGATTATTTTCTCCGCCAAGAGGAAATCATAAAAATAAGAAAGAAGCGCAAAAAATTTTCACACAAAGGGACCTATGGTCACGGACTGCTCATTGCCGGAGGTTATGGCAAATACGGGGCTTCGATACTTGCGGCACGGGCAGCTATCCGTGCGGGAGCGGGGCTGATTACCGCACATTTGCCGGCTACTACCGTGGGAATTATGCAAACCGCCGCCCCGGAAATTATGCTGAGTATAGATCCGGATGAGAAATATTTTTCGCAAACGCCGCCTTTAACAGCCTACAATGCCATTGCCATAGGACCGGGTTTAGGCTTGGAGGACAGAAGCCGAAAAGCGGTATTGGAACTTGTTCAGAACACTGAAATTCCGCTCATTATAGATGCTGACGGACTCAATATTTTGGCACAACACCCCGCCGCTCTATCACACCTTCCCTCCCACTCTATTCTGACTCCTCACCCCAAAGAGTTTGCCCGCCTTTTCGGCGAAACAGAGAACAGTTTTCACCGTCTCGAACGACTACGGGAAAAAGCGATGGAATTGCAAATATACATCTTACTCAAAGGAGCCTACTCGGCTTTGGCAACGCCCCAAGGAGAAATATTTCACAATTCAACGGGAAATCCGGGAATGGCAACCGCCGGCAGCGGAGATGTGTTGACCGGTATTCTGTTGGGATTGCGAGCTTCCGGATACAACCCGCCGGAAACCGCCCTGTTGGGAATGTACATCCATGGTCTTGCCGGAGATATTGCCGCCCGGAAACGGGCTTACGAAAGCCTGATTGCCGGAGATATTATTGACTCTTTGGGCGAAGCCTTTTTGCAATTGACAAATTAAAAAGGAAACTTGCTACCGGAGAATCAAGAAAAAAAACGTTCATTTTACTATACGGAACGGGCTTTATTGACTTCCTAATGCAACGAAATAAAATAATTAGTGTCTGTCTATAAAGTCGGGAGTATAGGCTATAATGTTCAAGAACAAGGCTTGTGAAATACTCAAAATCAAGGAGTTGACTTCTGTCAATAAAGTTTTGAGTATGAGCGTAACGCAGAAGTCGGACATTATAGACAAGCTCTAATTGAAGTCTATATCATCGCAAGCAGTTCTTGAGGCAAAGAAATGGTAAAATCAGACCCGGAGGTTCTTATCAAACATCCGCAACTTCCCGGTCTCTCCTTTGCCCTCTATGCTGTATTTTTTTATAAACACAGATTGAAGTATATGAGAAAAAACGTATTTTTGTTATTAGGATTTTTATTAAGCATCCAATTGTCCGGACAAGTAGGTCCCGATAGATATTGGGTGAAGTTTACAGACAAGAACAATTCCCCTTATTCCATTGATCAACCGGAAGAATATTTGAGCGCCCGCTCTTTGGCACGGCGCAACAAACAAGGGATTGGCATAGACAGTTTGGACCTTCCGGTAAATCCGGATTATATCCAAGCCGTGAAAGATATCGGAGTGCAAGTCATTTATTCCACGAAGTGGCTCAATTCAGTAGTCATTTACACGACTAACAGTGCACTGCTTGACGAAATCGAAGCATTGCCCTTTGTTCAGGGGGTATCGAAAGTTTCCGGAAAAAATTACGGGGACTCACACAAAGCATTTTTTGAAAACGAATATTTCCCCGGGCATCACAGCAGCACAAATGCGGGGAAACAATCTCAATCGTATAATTACGGAGCCGCCTACGACCAGATTCACCTCATCAACGGCATCCCGCTTCACGAACAGGGATATGACGGACAAGGAATGATGATTGGCGTATTGGATGCCGGTTTTTTGAATGTGGACATTAATACCGCTTTTGATAGCCTTTGGAATAATAATCAAATATTGGGCACCCGTGATTTTGTCAATCCCGGCGGGAATGTGTTTCAAGCCCATTACCACGGTGCAATGGTACTCTCCACGATGGGAGCCAATCTTCCCGGGCAAATGGTGGGTACCGCTCCCAAAGCTCAATATTGGCTTATCCGTACGGAAGATGCTGAAAGCGAATATCTTATTGAGGAGATAAACTGGGTCGCCGGTGCCGAATTTGCGGATAGTGTGGGGGTGGATGTGATTAATACTTCCCTCGGATATTCCGAATTTGACAATCCGTCTCAAAATCATACCTACGCAGATATGGATGGGAACACGACCCCTATCAGTATTGGCGCCGACATTGCGGCAAGCAAAGGAATCCTCTGTGTCAATAGTGCCGGAAATTCAGGCTCAAGCGCTTGGTATTATATTACCGCTCCGGCAGATGCCGATAGCATTTGCACCGTAGGTGCAGTGGATAACAACGGGATGATAGCAGACTTCAGCTCTCACGGACCCACTTCGGACGGTCAAATCAAGCCGGATGTTTGTGCTACCGGTTCGGGAACGACCATTATTGATCCATGGGAAGGAAACGTCTCTTATGGTTCAGGGACTTCATTTTCTTCCCCCATTACGGCGGGAATGGCTGCCTGCCTGTGGCAATCCCATCCTAATGCCAACAATATGGAGATTCTCCAAGCAATGAGGGAAAGTGCCGATAAATACGATAATCCGGACAATGCATACGGCTACGGCATTCCGGACTTCGAAATGGCAATGGGATTACTGACGAAAATACCGGAAACGGCTTTCGCCGGAACAAATTTCATTGTATATCCCAATCCCATTCGGCAAAACCTCTATATCTCCACTTCAGATACCGGCGTCCGAATGTCCTCTTATAGCATATTTGACCTCTCGGGAAGACTTGTATATGCTGCCGAAAAACAGATAAATTTACGTCCACTTGCTCCGGTTCAACTCAAACTGCAAAAGCTCGAGCCGGGCATGTATTTTATTCGCCTTTTGACCAATAAAGGAAAATATGTTAAAAAAATAACAAAATTGTAAAAAAACGACATTTCAGACAACTTTTACCCTGAAAATTACGTCTTAGGGTATATTCAGTACAACAATTCTCTTCACTATTT
>WFZU01000082.1 GCA_015489405.1 Bacteroidales bacterium | reverse complement strand
CTCCGAAGACTATGTAAAACCCCTCTTGAATATGTTCAGGAAACGCGAAAGAAGACGATAGGAAAAGACGAAAAAGAGACCAGGCAAGAAAATGAGAAGTAAACCTATGAGAATGGCAAAATATGTGAGCTTATTGCTCTTATTAGTTTGGCAAACAACATCTTACGCACAGCTTAGGGTGGATTTGAAAGCCGACACAAACCGGATTATGATAGGCGACCCCATTCACCTCACATGCCGCATTGAAGCGGAAAAAGGGGTGCGTTTTCAATATCCGCAGTGGGGAGACACGTTGAGCAGCCATTTTGAAATATGGCATACGGCAAAGATTGACACACTGGTACGCGGCAATACCTCTATCTATACACAAGGACTCACCGTGAGTTCTTACGATTCGGGCGAATTTTATATCCCCCCTGTTCATCTGGACTATTTCCTGCCGGGGGATACCAGCCGGCACTTCGTAGAGTCTGACCCCATTCCGGTAATGGTGGTTCAACCGCAAGTGGATATGAGCAAAGGATTTATGGACATCAAAGAGCCTTTGGATGCCAAATTTACGATCTACGAAATATTGCCCTATCTGCTGGGCGGGATTCTGTTGCTTGCCTTAATGGCTCTCTTGGTGATCTACATTCTCCGCAGGAGAAAGAAAAAAGCAGCTACTCCCAAACCGGAGAAACCACCTCTGCCACCCCGTGAAATGGCACTCCAAAGTTTGGAAGAACTCCGGTTAAAAAAACTTTGGCAACAAGGCAAAGAAAAAGCGTACTATACAGAGCTGGTAGATATATTGCGGACATATCTGCACGACGAATTTGCGATAGATTCCTTCGAAATGACCAGTGACGAAATCCTCGAAAGTATAGCCCCCCTGGGGATCAACCGGGAGGCTGTCAATAAACTGAAAATGAGTCTGGGAGTTGCCGACTTGGTCAAATTTGCAAAATTGAAACCTGCCCCTATGGAAAATGATTTGGCTTTATTGAATGTCGTTGATTTTGTCAAAGAATCCTTTGCAACAAAACCGCAGCAAAGCGAACAGCCTGCCATGCCTCCGCAACCGGTTTCCGGAGAGCATACGGTTGAAATACAAACGGAAAATAAAGAAGTAAAGGAAGAAGTAACCCCAAAAGAACAAAAAGATGTTTAGACTGAATGAATTACATTGGCACTCGCCACATTATTTTTATCTGCTACTAATCATCCCCTTGTTAGCAGTGTGGTTTTGGTATAAATACCGGAAAGAGTACCCTGTATTGAAGATATCATCACTTGAGGGACTAAAACACATTCCGAAGAGCCTTAAACAACGGATGTTACCTTTGTTGTATGTACTTCGCATATTAGCTATCACGCTTATTATCATAGGATTAGCAAGACCGCAAACGATTAATCATTCCAAGGATTTCTCGATAGAGGGGATTGATATTGTATTGGCGATGGACATTTCTTCCAGTATGTTGGCAATGGACTTGAAACCCAACCGTCTGGAAGCAGCCAAAAAAGTGGCAATAGATTTCATCAATGAGCGTCCCAATGACCGTATCGGAGCCATCATATTTGCCGGGGAAGCTTTCACACAATGTCCGCTGACGACCGACCACAAAGTTCTCAACCGCTTGATAAGCCAAATGAAAAGCGGGATACTCGAAGACGGGACTGCTATCGGAGACGGTTTGGCTACTGCCATTAACCGGTTGAAAGACAGCAAAGCCGTCAGCAAGGTCGTCATCCTGTTGACGGACGGGGAAAACAATCAAGGTTCCGTGGATCCGCATTCGGCTGCCGAAATCGCTAAAATGTACAACATTCGCGTTTACACCATCGGAGTCGGAACCCGTGGCAAAGCCCCTTATCCGATGCAAACCTACTTGGGAACGCAAACCGTCTCGGTGGACGTAAACATTGATGAAGACCTGTTAAAGGACATTGCAAGCGTTACCGGCGGGAAGTATTTCAGAGCGACTAACAATAAATCCCTGAAATCTATCTATGATGAAATCAACACCTTGGAAAAATCCAAGATTGATGTTACCAAAATAGAGAACCGGGACGAAGCCTACTTCCCCTTTGTGCTCTTAGCACTACTGCTTTTGGTAAGTGAATTTTTACTGAAATATTTGTATATCAGAACTAACCCGTAAAAAAAACAATCTTATGAATCTGTTTCGATTTGAAAATCCATATATGCTCTACGGACTGTTGTTTTTGCCCGTAGGCTTCTTGATATTTTTGTTTTATCTCCGTTGGAAAAATAAAAAAGCGAAAACTTTCGGAGACGAAGAAGTGTTTTACAGACTCACGCCGGACCGGGCTCCGGGCTTCCTGTGGGTAAAGTATGTACTTTTCTCTTTCGCCTTGATTTTCCTTTTTATTGCCTTGGCAAATCCTCAATTCGTATCTAAATTAGTAGAAGGAGAGCGCAAGGGGATTGACATTGTAATTGCCCTCGATGTTTCCAATAGTATGTTAGCCGAAGACGTTCAACCCAATCGTCTCGAACGCTCCAAGGTCGCCATTATGAAAATGATTGATAAATTGGCTAACGACCGCATCGGCTTGGTGGTTTTTGCCGGAAAAGCCTACAAATATTTGCCGATTACGACGGACTATTCAGCCGCCAAACTCTTGGTAAGCGAAGTAGATACAAAAGTAGTGAGCACGCAGGGTACTGCGGTCGGAGAAGCTATTCGCGAAGCGATGTCGTCGTTTGAAAACTCGGCGTCCAAGAGCAAGGCTATCATCATAATGACCGATGGCGAAAACCACGAAAGCGGAGCTATCGAAGCCGCTCAAGAAGCTGCCCAAAAAGGCATCCGCATTTATACGGTCGGGATCGGTTCGCCCGACGGGGTGCCTATCCCGCTTTACGATAATTACGGAAACAAAATCGGATTCAAAAAAGACCGGCAAGGAAATACGGTGATGACCCACCTCAACGAAAGTATTTTGAAAGAACTTGCCGAAACCGGGAAAGGAATGTATGTCAAAGGAAACAACATTTCTTACACGCTAAGCAAAATTTACGATGAAATCAATAAACTCGACAAAACCACTTTTGAAAAACGGAAATTCAGCGATTACGATAATAAATTTCAGTTTTATCTGTTGATTTCCTTGATATTTTTGTTGTTAGAAGTCGTATTTTTTGAGAGAAAAGGAAAGATTATCCGGAACATAAAAATTTTTGACACGCAAAATAAAAGCCGGAATATTGAATAGGAAATGGAGTAAAAAAAAGCGATAGCAATTAGATAGACCTATGAAAACAATAGCAGCATTGATGATATTAATAGGCAGTCT
>WFZU01000081.1 GCA_015489405.1 Bacteroidales bacterium | reverse complement strand
GGTTGGCTGCCACCGAATTGGCGTGTCCCGGGCTTCCCCCGGCTTCATCAAAACTGGCGTTCCAATTGTCTGCTCCGTAGCAAGGTTTTGAGCTGTCTATCATCTCCAAAGACCAACCGCCGTTTTCCTTGTCCGCATCATGATACCATGACTTTTGATAGTCTATTAGTCCAAGTATATCTCCGGCGGGATTGCGAAAAGTAATCCGGGCTTCGTTGTTCAAAGAAAACCCGGGCAATCCCAATACCATTCCGTAGGGAGAGAAGTCGCCCGTATCCGCCGTTTTGCAAACAATCAAAAAAGTGTCCGCCGGCAGTGTGAGGGCAGGAAAACTTATCCAGTTTCCATTGTTCTTAAGTCGTATTTGGCATCCTTCGAGTTGAATAGAACCGGCGGAAGTGTTGTAAAGCTCCAAGTAATCTTTGGCAGGAACGGCATTAGGAGCGGGATTGACATCTGCCATAATCTCATTGACAACGAGCTCTCCGGGCCGGGGAGCAGGAGACGGTTCCCACGTAAACGGGAAAACAACTTCCTGCATCATATTCCCGGACACGTCTGCGATGGAGTCCACGCTCAAATGATAGGTGAAATTTTCCTGAAAATACGTTGAGAACGTCAGGCTGACCGAATGATTGACATCGTTGTAAATGGCTTGCTCCGGATTACCTACATCCTGGTCGCAATGATAGTGGGAAAGAGCCGTAGCCGAAGCGGTATTCAAAGCTTCGTCAAAAGTCAACAGCAGTTCCTGCTTGTTAAGTGCTGTGATACCGGTCAACAAAGGCGGAATGTTGTCTTCAACATATTCTTTTACCACGAAATCATCGAAATAAAACTTTGTCGAATTACTGGAAGTATATCTGCAAGACACCCCGAAATATTGATTCTGAAAATTGTCCTGCTCTACGAACGAACCATACCAAACCCAATCGTAGCCTCCTTGAGTATCGGCAAAAATGTTCCATTCGGAATCCGCATTCCGTGTTATCCTGAAACGGAATACATTCGTAGAATTTCCGGAGGACAAAGTCGATGCAGTCCATAAGAGGGTCTGTTCATTCCCGTCTTGACGGAATAAGTGTATGCTGTCGTCCGCCCCTCCCACTTGCAGAAAATAGCCCGATAAATCTTGTTCTAAATCTGCTTGCGTACTGATTAGAAATACTTTCAGGTAGTTGTTAGCCGAGGTATTAAAAGAAAGCTTGGTCCAAAACTGCCATTCCAAGGCACCCTCCATAGTGTTGGGCAGTACGATGGAAGCGGTATCCCCTTCGTCGCCATTCAGCCTCAATGCCGGTTTCATTTCCGGAGGTATGGCTGACGAAGAGGTTATTGTAAACAAAGAAGTATCTCCCAACCAAGTAGGATTTTCATTCAGATTGCCATCCGAAAAATCATCATACACCTGTGATTTGAGTACTATGAAAGTAGTCAGAAACAAACATACCCATACAAGTTTTCGTATCATCCGCCAAGAATAAGGTTCACACCGTCCATCCCCATAGAAGTCAATTCGTTCATGCACGAAAAGACATTTTTCACGTCCGGGGGACTTAAAAAATTTCGATGTACAAAGGTACACAAAAAATATTAGCCTTGTAAAATTTATTCAAAACCAATGACAACAACTGTTCTGTCTGTCCGGATAAGTACTATGAACCTAAGAAGCTCAATAGCAGACCGGCAGCGACAGCGCTTCCGATTACCCCTGAGACATTGGGTGCCATAGCGTGCATCAAAAGATGATTGCTCGGGTCGGATTTGAGTCCTTCGTGTTGGACTACACGGGCACTGTCCGGGACTGCCGAGACGCCTGCCGCTCCTATCAGCGGATTTATTTTATTTTCACTATTCAGAAAGATATTCATAAATTTAGCAAAAACGACTCCTCCGGCAGTCGCTATGACAAAGGAAGCGGCTCCCAGACCAAAAATCAACAAGGACGACGCATTCAAAAATACAGTGGCTTGTGTTGAGGCTCCTACCGTAAGTCCCAACAGAATGGTAACAATATCTATCAAAGAGTTGCGGGCGGTCTCTGCCAAACGCTTGGTTACACCACTCTCTTTAAGCAAATTGCCTAAAAAAAGCATGGAGAGCAAAGGACTGGAACTGGGTGAGATGAAAGCCGTCAGAATAAAACCCACAATGGGAAACAGAATACGTTCAAATTTGGGAACAACCCGGGGCGGTTTCATCCGTATCTTCCGCTCCTTTTTCGTTGTCAAAAGCCGCATCACCGGAGGCTGGATGACCGGTACCAATGCCATATACGAATAGGCTGCGATAGCAATCGGACCAATCAGATTTTTTACTTGCATACCATTATACAGGTTTACCCCATTGGCAAGTTTGGAAGAAAGAAAAATAGCGGTGGGACCGTCAGCTCCTCCGATAATTCCTATCGCACCTGCTTCGGGAGGCAAGAAACCCAGTGCCAAAGCCCCCATAAAAGTCAGGAAAATACCAATTTGTGCCGCTGCACCCAACAACATCAGTTTGGGATTGGATATCAGGGAGGAAAAATCCGTCATCGCTCCGATTCCCAAAAATATGAGGGGAGGGTAAATCCCCAACGTTACCCCTTTGTATAAATAATTGAGGACACTCCCGCTTTCATAAATCCCCAAACGGAGACCGGCTCCTTCCAGGAAAGGGATATTCCCCAAAATTACCCCAAAACCGATAGGAATCAGCAGCAAAGGTTCATAATTGAAACGAATAGCAAGAAAGATGAAAAACAATCCCACAAAAATCATCACAAAGTGTCCGGCAGTCGCATTGGCAAAACCGGTATAATGATAAAAATTTTTCAATCCGGAAAAATCATCCACTTGTGAAGCGGAAGAGTGAAGAGCCGCAGTACCATCATTCAGCCCGTGTGAAAAACCGGTGTTCACACCGGCGATGGTAGAGATGAACACAATCAATACGATAGCAAGGATTATCGTAATCAGTTTTTGGAATTTCATAACATTAAACAATTTCCATTAATACTTCGTCTTGCATCACCGAATCGCCCGCATGCACTTTCAGGTTTTGAATCTTGCCGTCTTTGTCGGCAAGTATCGTGTTTTCCATTTTCATGGCTTCGTATATCAATAAAGGATCTCCTTCCTTTACGACATCCCCGTTTTTTACCATGATTTGAACAATATTGCCCGGCAGGGGAATACGTATAAGGTGTGTGGTCAACCGTTCTTTCTTTTCTATTTTTTTGTGGGTGTTGACGGGGACCCGTTTAAGAACCGGAGTTTTGGATTGATTCAAATCCTTCTCTATCTCAACCTTATATTGGGTACCGTTCACATCTATCGTCAGGATATTGTTTTGC
>WFZU01000080.1 GCA_015489405.1 Bacteroidales bacterium | reverse complement strand
GTATAATTGTATCATTGCATCATTGTATAATTGTCACAAACGCTCATCCCTCGCTTCGCCTCCCCTCCCATTTCCCCACAATTTGAATGCTGCCCGACAGTAAATATTTTCCGGTTTATCGTATTGTTTTTTTTACTTTTGCAAAAAATAATATGTGCGTATGAGTTTGCAAGAGAAAGAACAGGAAATTGTGGAAGAATTTGAAATCTTTGACGACTGGTTGGACAAATACAGCTATATCATTGATTTGGGAAAAGAACTTCCCCCGGTAGATCCGGCATATAAAGTGAATGCCAATTTGATTGATGGCTGTCAGTCCAAAGTTTGGCTCGCTTATGAAAAAAAAGACGGACGTATTTTTTTCTATGCGGACAGCGACGCCATTATTTCCAAGGGAGTTATCTCGCTGTTAGTGAAGGTATTTTCGGGAGAAAAACCGGAAGATATTCTCCGTTCGGATTTCGGCTTTTTGAAGAAAATCGGTTTGCAGGAACACCTGTCTCCCACCCGCGCCAACGGTTTGGCAGGAATGGTACAACGCATAAAAGAGATTGCTCAACAAAACATTATTGCATAATGCTTGTTTTATGTTCAAATATATTTGAACGCAATAAAAACGGACACAATGGGCAAAAAAGAAGATATCGAAAGAGAAATGTTGATAGATGCCATCAACCATAAGATGAAGTTTATTTACGACCCGGAAATTCCGGTCAGCATTTATGATTTGGGAATGATTTACGAGGTGGATGTTGACGAACAAGCACATGCCAAGGTGGTAATGACGTTGACAGCACCTAATTGTCCGGTCGCCGAATCCCTTCCGGAGCAGGTGAAAGAAAGTGTTCTATCCGTTCCCGGTATCCGTTCGGCGACGGTAGAAGTTACTTTTGACCCCCCTTGGAGTCAGGATATGATGTCTGAAGAGGCAAAATTAGAACTAGGCTTTTTGTAATGTATGGGACCCTTGCTTTCAAAAGTCAATAGTCCGGCGGACCTCAAACAACTTCCGGAGTCCGCATTACCGCAATTTTGCAATGAATTGCGTGCGTTTATCATTGAGGTGGTATCGCAAAATCCCGGGCATCTCGGCGCCAGTCTCGGCGTAGTGGAGATGACCGTGGCGCTGCATTATGTCTTTGATTCTCCTGCGGATAATATTGTATGGGATGTTGGACACCAAGCCTATCCGCATAAGATTCTTACCGGTCGCCGCGACCGCTTTCACACCAACCGCAAACTGGGAGGCATCAGCGGCTTCCCCAAGATTGATGAAAGCCCTCACGACAAATTCGGTGTCGGGCACTCCTCCACTTCTATTTCAGCTGCTTTGGGACTGGCGATTGCCGCACAACTGCGGGGCGAACCAAAACACCATATCGCTATCATCGGCGACGGTGCGCTGACCGGCGGGATGGCACTCGAAGGACTGAACCATGCAGGGGCTTCCAACGCCAACTTGCTGGTCATCGTCAACGACAACGGCATCGCTATCGATAAAAGTGTCGGCGCCCTCAAAAAATATCTCGTGGATATCACTACCTCCAAGGGATATAACAAATTTAAAAATGCCGTTTGGAAAATGATGGGAGGAGACACCAAATACGGTGAAAATTCCCGCAATATAGTTCGCCAATTCAGCGAAGCGGTGAAAGGTTCCATTTTCAAACAGAGCAATCTTTTTGAGGCATACAATTTTCGCTATTTCGGGCCTGCCGACGGACATGACGTCATTCATTTGGTGAAAATTTTCAGGGATTTAAAAGATATTCCGGGACCCAAATTGCTCCATCTGATAACCAAAAAAGGGAAAGGATTGAGCAAAGCCGAAAAAGAACCTACGACCTATCACGCTCCGGGGAGATTTGACAAGAATACCGGCGAAATTTTGACCTCCCCCCAAAGCGGAATCCCATTGAAATACCAGGATGTTTTCGGACACACAATTCTCGAGTTAGCAAGAAAAAACCCTGCTATCGTGGCTATCACGCCGGCAATGCTGAGCGGTTCGTCTTTAAAAATCATGCAAAAAGAGATGCCCGAAAGGGTTTTTGATGTGGGTATCGCCGAACAGCATGCCGTTACCTTTTCGGCAGCTCTGGCACTGGGAGGCATGACTCCTTTTTGTAATATTTATTCCACTTTCATGCAGCGGGCTTACGATCAGGTGATTCACGATGTGGCTTTGCAGAAACTACCGGTGATCTTTTGCTTGGACAGAGGCGGCTTGGTAGGTGAAGACGGACCTACACATCACGGAGCCTTTGACTTGGCTTATTTTCGCCCTATTCCCAATATGATTATTGCCGCACCGATGAATGAAATCGAATTGCGCAATATGATGTTTACCGCACAATCGGACAAGCATCTTCCCTTTGTCATCCGCTATCCGCGCGGAAGAGGCGTCGTTCCCGAATGGAAACAAGATTTTGAAGAAATTCCGGTGGGTAAAGCCGTGCGACGAAAGGAGGGGAAAGAAGTGGCGGTATTGAGTCTGGGGCATCCGGGCAATTTTGTACAAGAAGCAATTGACCTGCTCGAAGGAAAAACCGGTGTTGCACATTACGATATGCGCTTTTTGAAACCCATTGATGAGGAGACATTGCACGAAGTGTTCCGGCATTTTGATACGGTCGTCACGGTCGAAGACGGAACGGTCATAGGAGGTTTGGGGACGGCTGTTGCAGAATTTGCTTCAGCCAATAACTACGGTGCAAAAATAATAAAACTGGGCATTCCGGACCGTTTCATTCAACATGGAACGCCGGCACAATTGTATGCCGAATGCGGATTTGATGTGCAAGGAATCAAAAATGCCATCCTTCAAGCGCTCAAAGGATAAAAACAATCAATGAAGTATAGTACAGCCGTATCGCCCTGCGACTATTCGTGAAAATAAATCCTTTTGACCCGTTTGGAAATTCCGGTCAGGATTTCGTAAGGGATAGTGCCGGCGCGCTGTGCCAATTCCGTTACCGGATGATTCTCATCGAAGACGACTACTTGATCTCCCACTTTGCAATCGATATCCCCTACATCTATCATCGTCATATCCATGCACACTTTGCCGACTACCGGCGCCTCTTTTCCCGCCACATACAAGACCCCTTTTCCATTGCTTAACGAGCGACGAAGACCGTCCGCATAGCCCACCGGCACAATAGCAATACGCATTCTTTCACCGGCAATAAAACTCCGGTTATAACCGACAGTATCCCCTTTTTCGATGGTCTTAATCTGGGAAATAACCGTTTTCATACTGCTTACATTCTGCAATTTACCCCGGTCTTCGGAAACGGTTTCCACCCCGTAGAGACCTATTCCCAAACGCACCATATCCATCTGTGCTTCGGGAAAACGGCTGATGCCTGCCGTATTCAAAATATGCCGGAGAAAAGGATAAGACAGGGATGCTTGAATAGTAGAAACCATTTGGTTGAACAAAATATATTGGGAGCGCGTAAACTCATCGTCTTCCGGACGATCCGAAGAAGCAAGATGCGAAAAGACCGATGCCACTGCAAGATACTGATTCTGAGCAACATATTCACAAAGTTCGTCCACTTCCTCCGGAAGAAATCCCAAACGGTGCATGCCCGTATCCAGCTTGAGATGAATTTTTACTTTTTCTTTTCCGGGATAATTGGATACCGCTTGTTCAAATTCTTTTAAGATTTCAAAGGAATATATCTCCGGTTCCAAATCATATTGCAAAATATGATCGAAGCCCTCTGCTTCCGGGTTCAACACCATAATAGGCAATTTAATACCGGCCTTCCGCAATTCAACGCCCTCATCCGTATAAGCGACGCAGAGGTAGTCCGCATGGTGGTATTGCAAAACGTTGGCAATCTCAACACTTCCGCTCCCATACGAAAAGGCTTTGACCATAACCATAATTTTCGTCTCCGGCAACAACTTCGAACGGTAATAATTGAGGTTGGCTACCAAAGCGGAAAGTTTGACTTCCAAAATGGTTTGATGTGCTTTCTTCTGCAGAAATTTGGAGATACGTTCAAAGCCGAAGACACGGGACCCTTTTATCAAGATGCCTTCGTCCCGGAAATGGTCGGTATCGAAATGATTAAGAAAATCTTCCGTAGTCTTAAAAAAGTAGCTTTCCGCTATGTTACGAAAAGTTTTTTGTTGCCGGCTCAATGCTTTCCCAATTCCTATAAAACGGTCTATTCCTTTGTCCCTGAGCAGCTTGTCGATATCCGCATAAAGCTCACCTTCCGCTTTTCTGCTTTGCAGAATATCCGACAAAATCAGCGTTTTACGGGTATGAGGAAATTGTTGATTCAGAAAATCCAGGGCGATATGGATAGAATTAATATCCGAATTATAAGAATCATTGATGATGGTGCAATGGTTGATGCCGGCTTTCATCTCCAACCTCATCGCTACCGTCGGAAGTGTTTTTAGCCGTGGCAGCACATCACGTAGCGGGATACCCAACAAAAGGACAAGGCTGATGACGTGCATACTGTTTTCTACGGAAGCTTGGTCTATGAAAGGAATTTGAACTTTCGTTTCCTGCCCCTTGAAAAGGACAGTCAATATGGAACCGTCATTTTTTTTATTGACTTTCAGCAATCTTACAACTGCATCGTTTTTTCGACTCCAGTCGAATACATTCACTTTTTTTTGAAGTCCCGCCCTTCCGATGGCATTGCTGATTTCAGCATAATCATTATCATAAATGAGACTTTGGACATGTGTGAAGAGCCCTAACTTTTCGCCCGTTTTCTGTCTTCGATTGATAAAATTTTCTCCATGAGCTTCCCCGATATTGGTAAAAATACCGATAGTAGGACGGATTATTTCACGGAGCGCATCCATTTCGCCCACTTGGGAAATACCGGCTTCAAAAATAGCTAAATTATGTTCTCCTGACATTTGCCAAACAGAAAGTGGTACCCCAATCTGCGAATTATAACTTTTGGGACTCCGCACGATCTCGTAATGATCTTGCAAGACGTGCTGCAACCACTCTTTGACAATCGTCTTTCCGTTGCTCCCGGTGATGCCAATGACCGGATAAGAAAAGCGTTTACGGTGATAGGCAGCCAACTGCTGCAATGCTTTGAGACTGTCTTTGACCAACAGGATATTGGCTTCCGGCAAACGGCTGATATTGAGCGCATGTACCTCCGATACGACAAAGTTGCGAATACCCTTTTGGTACAAAGAATAGATATATTTGTGCCCGTTTCCTTTGGAAGTTTTGAGCGCAAAAAACAGACTTTGTCCGGCATGAATCAACTGCCGCGAGTCAAAAAGCAAGTGGACAATCTCATCATCCGGATTTCCTTTATTGACGATTTTCGCTTTTAAAATGGCTGCAATGCGTGCAGCCGTATATGTAATTTGTTCCCCCACCATAAATTTCTTTATTCTAAATTGATGCTACTCTCATGACGATTGAGATAAATATCAAGAGCAGCGAAAAGAGCATTTTTAAAAGATTGAATATTAGCTTTATTTTTCCCGACAATATCGAATGCCGTTCCATGCGCCGGCGAAGTCCGTACGATAGGAAGTCCGGCGGTAAAATTCACCCCTTCCTCGAAAGCCAAAACCTTAAACGGGAGCATCCCTTGGTCATGATACATCGCCATAATGCCGTCAAACTTCCGGTAATTTCCGGAACCGAAAAACCCATCGGCAGGATAAGGTCCGAAAACATGCATCCCATTCTCTTGCAATTTTTTCACGGCAGGACGGATGACGGTCCGGTCCTCCTTCCCGATAACGCCCTGATCTCCTGCATGCGGATTGAGTCCCAAGACGGCTATCTTCGGTTTTTGAATAGCAAAATCCTCTTTCAAAGAATGATCAAAAAGCCGTAATTTTTTCGTCAAAGACTCCTCTGTAATCATTGCCGGCACGTCTTTCAGCGGGATATGTCCGGTCATCATAGCGATACGAAGTTCGTCTTTGAGCATAATCATTAAAGTACCCTCTTTGGGATGACATTTTTTGGTAAAAAATTCGGTATGCCCGGGGAAATCAAATTTATCCGAATGAATACTTTCCTTGTGGATGGGCGCCGTTACCAAGGCATCGATTTTCCCGCTTTGCAAGTCTGCCACGGCTTTTTCCAAAGCCAGCCGCGCCATCTCGCCGGCGGTCTTATCCACCTTCCCCATTTCCACTTTCAACTCCTGGTTGCTGATGTTGATAAGGTTGGGTTTGTTGGCTCTTGCCTGTGAAGGATCACGGATAATATTATAGCTCAACTCAGGCATCCGAAGGGTCTTCCGGTAATAGGAAGCTAACTTGGACGAACCGTAAATCACCGGAATAAAAAAACCCAGCATTCGTTTGTCCAAAAAACTTTTCAATATCAATTCATATCCTATCCCATTGAAATCACCATGCGTAATTCCTATCTTAATTTTTTTATCTTTTTTTTGATGCATGTCTGTCCTTTTTTATGTATTTTTTGCTTCGCAATAATGAGATGTATCTGTCTGCATCGTTTGCGTTCAATTTCCTTTTTCCATATTAGCCCGCTTATATTTTCTCCAATTGTTGAAAGAAATAAAACAGCAGTCTGACACCGAAAGCCGTCGCCCCTTTACCGTAGTAATGAAAAGCCTTTTCGGCGAAAGCCGGTCCGGCTATATCCAAATGAATATAAGGATAGTCGGTGAAATGTTCGAGGAATTTTCCGGCGGTAATCTGTCCGGCATAAGCCCCGCCGAGATTCGTAATATCGGCAATATCCGATTTCAACTCCTCCGCATATTCATCCCATAGCGGAAACTCAACAATCCGCTCGTAGGTATGATCGGCACAGGCTTTCAGATGTTGCATCGGTTTTTCGGCTTTTTTCTGCATGGCAGCAATGGCAAAGGTTCCGATAGCTCTAATCGCACTTCCGGTAAGGGTCGCCATATCAATTACCAATCCGGGGTCAAATTTTTTGGCATAAGCCAAAGCATCCGCCAAAATCAAACGCCCTTCGGCATCGGTATTTAAGACCTCCACCGTAGTCCCGTCATACATCCGGATTACGTCTCCGCTGGCATAGGCATTGCCCCCCGGACGGTTGTCCGTAGCGGGGACCAGCGCCATCACGTGTACCGGTAGTTTTGCCTTGGCGACAGCATACAAAGTCGTAGCGGCAGTAGCCCCTCCCGCCATATCCATTTTCATATTATTCATAAAGGTGCCGGTCTTGATATTCAGTCCACCGGTATCATAGACCACCCCTTTGCCTACCAAAATGTAAGGTTTGTCATTGATTGCATTGTCCGGTTTCCATTCCATAATAGTGAATGTCGGAGGATTGAGACTCCCTTTGTTGACCGCCAAAAGCCCTCCCATTTTCAAGGCTTCGATTTTTTGTTTATTGAAAACTTCTACCTTTATGCCGGCTTCTTCTCCCATGTTCCGGAAATACTCAGCCAGCCCCTCCGCACTCAAAGAGATAGCGGGCTCATTGACCAAATCCCGGCAACGACTGACGGCATCGGTGATAATATTCAGCCGGTTGAAGAAAGCATCGTCCAACTCCTTTTGATACACTTCAATATTGCTCAGGCTGTTCATTTGCTTGCCGGCGTCTTTTTTGTATTTCAAAAACTGATAATTCGTAAGGGCGATACCCTCCAAATAGGGAAAGACACAAGAGGATTTCTTGCTTGCCAGAATAACCGTATTGAGTTTCAAGGAATTGAATTTTGCACAGGCTTTGCTTCCCGCTTTGCGAAGTTTCTCCCGTTTTTGATTCCGCTCTTTTTCCTTTGGAGTGAATTGGACAAAAAGCCAATAGCCGAAACGGTTGAAAGCAAAGAAATCTTGCTCTTCTTTCTTGTGTTGCTGACGGAGATATTTCAATTCCTGCTTGTCAAAATACGTTTCATCCAGTTCCCGCTCTGCGGAAATAAGAAAAATAATATTCCCTTTCTTGGGGAGACGCGATATTTTATTTATTATTGTTTGCATACCATATATTTTTTTGAACGGGCAAAATTAGCGAAAATAAGTGCATAAATAATATATCTTTGCACGATTTTTTTGATTGGGATGGATAGAAAAAATATGATAGCGCCTTTGCAGTCGTGGATAGATACCGGCGGGAGACCTTTGGTCATTGCCGGACCTTGCAGTGCAGAGTCCGAGCGACAGCTGATAGAGACTGCCCGCCGGCTCCGGCAGGATAACCGGATCAAGGTTTTCAGAGCCGGACTTTGGAAGCCCCGGACGCGTCCCGATAGTTTCGAGGGCTTGGGAGCGAAAGCCTTGCCTTGGCTTCGCCGCGTGAAGGAGGAGACAGGCTTGTTGACGGCTACGGAGGTCGCCGAACCGGAACACATCAGGCTGGCGTTAGAGTACGGCGTTGATATTCTCTGGATTGGAGCCAGAACGGTAGTCAGTCCTTTTATTATCGCAAAACTTGCCGAAGCACTTCAAGGAGTGGATATTCCGGTAATGATTAAAAATCCCGTTCATCCCGATGTGCATTTGTGGTTAGGGGCTATCGAACGATTTCAAAAAGCAGGTATCCGGAAATTGGCGGCTGTTCATAGAGGCTTTTATTTCTTTCACAAAAGCCCGTTTCGCAATGCTCCGATGTGGGAAATTCCCATTGCCTTGAAAAGCGAGCTCCCCTCGATTCCGATTATTTGCGACCCGAGTCATATCAGCGGACAAAGGGCTTTGATTGGCGATATTTCCCAAAAAGCATTAGACCTTGAAATGGAGGGACTGATGATCGAGAGTCATCTCCATCCGGAAAAGGCTTTAAGCGACAGCCAACAGCAATTGACACCGGGAGCCTTATTCCATCTCTTGGATCAATTGCAAATCCGCCAGAAGTCCAACCGGATTGCCAACAATAAACTCGAAGAACTACGTGCCGAAATTGATAAGATTGACGCCGAACTTTTGCACGTGTTGGCAAGGAGAATGGAAATTATCGACCAAATCGGATTGTACAAAAAGCATAATAACATAACTATCTTGCAACTGAAACGCTGGCGAAACATCATCGCCGAACGCCTCCAAATGGGTACGGAATACGGACTTTATGATGAATTTCTGCACAAATTGCTCCAAATAGTCCACGAAGAATCCATTCGCCGGCAGGCGGAAATCTTTAAAGACAAACAAAAGGGGAAGAAGTAAGCTCCGGATTCCGGTTGATTTCATACAGGGGAATGCCGGCTCAATATCTTTCTTCTTGCAAACATTTTTAGACTTTCGTTGTTATCCCTGCAAAAAACAGCAAGATGCAAAACAAGATTGAGATAATGTCTCCGGTAGGTTCTTATGAATCGCTGATGGCAGCTATTCAGGGAGGTGCCGGTTCCATATACTTCGGCGTGGGCAAATTGAATATGCGTTCCAAGTCCAGCAAGAATTTTGACATTGAAGACTTAGCTAAAATTACGGCTATATGCAGGGAACACAATGTACTTTCCTATCTGGCGCTCAACACCATCATCTACGACCACGAGATGGAGGATATGCGCGCTTTGGTGGATGCTGCGAAAGAAAATAATATCTCCGCCATTATCGCTACGGATATGTCCGTGATACAATATGCCCGCCAAGTGGGGGTGGAAATACACATGTCCACGCAAACCAATATCACCAATGTAGAAGATGTACGCTTCTATTCCCAATGGGCGGATGTCATGGTAACCGCACGCGAACTGAGTTTGGACCAAGTGGCATATATCACAGAGCAAATTGAAAAGCAGCAAATCCGGGGACCACACGGGGATTTGATACGGATAGAAATTTTTGTCCACGGAGCTCTGTGTATGGCGATTTCGGGAAAATGCTACCTGAGTTTACATACCTTGAATTCCTCGGCAAACCGGGGGGCTTGTCTGCAACCCTGCCGGAGGAGCTACGAAGTTACGGAAAAAGGAGGAGAATTTGCCTATGAAGTGGATAATGAGTACATCATGTCTCCCAAAGATTTAAACACCCTGGATTTGTTGGACAAAATTCTTAAAGCCGGTGTAAGCGTCCTGAAAATTGAAGGACGGGGAAGGTCTGCCGACTATGTCAAAACCGTAACACAAGTATATCATGAGGCGGTAGAAGCCTGTTTTGCCGGAGATTTTTCCAAAGACAAAATAGCGCAATGGAATAAACGCCTGCAAACCGTCTATAACCGCGGCTTCTGGGAAGGTTATTACTTGGGCAGAAAGATGGGCGAATGGACGGAACGCTACGGGTCGCAAGCAACCCAAAAGAAAATTTACATCGGAAAAGTAATCAATTTTTTCACCAAACTGAAGGTGGCGGAGATTAAAGTGGAAACACATGATTTGTCCGTAGGTGAACACATGCGCATCATGGGAGAGACTACCGGTGTATATGACGATGAACACGTGAAAGAAATAAGGGTGGACCTGCAAAAGGTTGAAAAAGCCGTGAAAGGAGAAACCTTTTCCGTAAAAACTACGGAATTAGTACGCCGCGGAGATAAAGTCTATAAGGTTGTGAGCGTGGAAGAAGCTTTCTAAAAATCGTTTGAAGTTAGGAAAATTCATTTTTTTGATCCCCAATACAAAAATTACGAATTATTCTTGTATCTTTGCAGCCCATAAATAAAATATACTGCATTATGAGAAAAATTACGCTTCTATTAGGTTTTATGCTTGCAATGTACATTGCAAAGTCGCAAGATTTGGTTCAGATATTTCCGGATGCTCCGGGAATGAGTATGGGTTCTACGACCTGGGTTGATTATGACGGGGATGGTGATCAGGACTTGCTCTTGATGGGCTATGACCCCAGTGAGACAAACAACACTTTTTTGTATGCCAATGACGGCGAGGGAAATTTTTCTATTGTCAATAATTCCGGCTTACCTTTGTTGGCTTTGTCTTCTGTTGATACGGCTGATTGGGATGGAGACGGCGATGTGGATTTGTTGATTATGGGAAGCGAAATGAGCGGAGGTGTTGTTACGGACATTTATACCAACAACGGGGACGGAACATTCTCTGCGGCGAATATGGAATTTCCCTCCATATACCTGGGAAATTGTAAGTTTGTGGATTATAACAATGACGGATACTTGGATGTTTTCGTTTGCGGTTTTGATGACGCAAATACCAATTACGTATCCAAATTATACAAAAATGACCAAAACGGTGGGTTGACGCTTTTGACCAATACCGGATTTCAAGGAGTGTCTTATTCTGCCACCCTTTGGGAGGATTTTGACGGAGACGGATACAAAGATTTATTTTTATGCGGAATGGGATTTTATCCCGATCCGGATATCGCGATTCTATACAAAAACAACGGTGATGACACCTTCTCTGAAATGCAGTCTTTCACCGATATGTGGGTCGCCGACGCCGCTGCAGCAGATTATGATAATGACGGCGATATGGATTTTATATTTTCCGGCTACCAAACATCTTCCGAAGGGAGATTAACCTTCTTAATGAGAAATGATGGAGGTGTATTCACACAAGTGGCTGACAACATCATAGGTGTATCTCAGCCTGCCTTAGCCTGGGCTGATTACGACAAAGATGGAAATCCGGATATTTTTGTAGCGGGAGCTCATGAAATTGCCGAAGGACAAATCGTAGCAAAACTCTATCATAATGAGGGCGAAGATACTTTTGAAGACAGTAACTTCTTCTTCACCGGCGTATGGTGGGCAGATGCTGCCTGGGGAGACATTGACGGAGATACGGATATGGATTTGGTTTATTCGGGAGAAGATGATCAAGGAAATAGACACACCTTTGTTTATCGTAATGATGTAATAAATAATGTACCGGAGAATGCTCATGAAGAATCCATTTCCGTGTATCCCAACCCCGCAAATGACAGACTTTACCTATCCGTATTCAATACCACTTTCGACAACATAAGTATTGTAAACTCCTTGGGAGAAAGACTTTGGTCTGCGGACAATTACCGTTCCAACCGCATTGATGTTTCGGCATTGAAAACGGGAGTTTACATATTGATTATAGAGAAAAACGGAGTACAGATTCGCACTAAATTTATGAAAAAGTAGCTTGATGCTGCCGCCTATTTGCGTTTGAAATCTTTCAAAAGGTTTCTTTCACCATCACACCTCTTATTTAGAAACGTTATAAATAGGAGGTGTGATTTATTTTAGCCGGGTCGTTAACCCTACGCGAGAAGTAATGGAAACACCTGATTTAAAGCATCCTCCGTATCAATCAAAGAGTAC
>WFZU01000079.1 GCA_015489405.1 Bacteroidales bacterium | reverse complement strand
GGCGGATAGGGGGCGGGATAATGCCTTTTGCCGGACTTTTTGGAGTAGATTTTGCAGTTTTTGATGCTGTGGTGTTGCCGGAAGGGGGATTTTAGGAATTTTATATAAAAAACAGGGTGCACCCTTGCTCCCCCATCATATAATTGATTATCTTTGCCGCAAAAAGGTTTGCTTTCCCGGCGTTTAGGAGGGGTTTTGTTCAATATCGTATATGAGTAATGGCGGGCAAAGTGCTAAAAATGAACAATATGCGTAACATCAACAATAGTGCAATAATGAACAGAACTGCGGAAAACCCCGCCACTATTTTTACTCATAAGCGTTTTGGTTGGTGTAAAATGAAGAAATTATTTATATATTATTTTTTAGTTCTTGGTGTAAGTTTAAATGCACAGAGTGATAGTCTTATTTATTCATTCTTTACAGCAGGACATACATACGGAAATCCGAAATCGCCTCATTATGGATTACACTATCCTTTTGTTGATTATATTGACACCCTTAATGCACACGAAAAGATTAAGCTTGGTTTTTTGACAGGCGATGTAGTTCCCCGCTCCACGGCAGATTATTGGGATAGTGCTCAGGTGGATATAAATAAATTCAATATGCCAATTTACATTGCCGCAGGCAATCATGATATGAGTCCCGAGTTCACTAAAAGATTTGGTCCTTATTATTCAGCTTTTACCTTCAATGACGATTTATTTATAATTTTAACACCCGGATTGAATGCTTGGAGTATCGCTGGAAATCAATTGAAGTTTTTGAGGACCACCCTGTATAGTAATTATAATCATGTGTACAATATTTTCATCATATTGCACGAATTAATCTGGTGGAGTCCGGACAATAAATATAATGTTGTAACTATCAATTATGCACCTCATTTTCCGGGCTCAACGAATTTTGACAATGTTGTTAAACCATTATTATTGTCTTTCCCTAATCATATTACTATTTTTGCCGGCGATTTGGGGTGTAAAAATAAGGTTTCATCTGTTATGTATGATTCTTTTGATAATATTACATTAATAGGTTCCGGAATGGGGGGAGGAGTTCGCGATAATATTATAATTACGAATGTTTATCCAAATTCTGTGGATTATGATTTGATAGCAATAAGTGGGGACGATCCCAATGCTTTAGGGGAATTAACAGACTATTGTATTAGTCCGGCACCGCTTGAAAATACATTACATGTGAAAATTTATCCGAATCTATCTTCCGGATATCTTTAT
Organism: Bacteroidales bacterium; assembly: GCA_015489405.1. Classification (GTDB taxonomy): domain Bacteria; phylum Bacteroidota; class Bacteroidia; order Bacteroidales; family S143-32; genus S143-32. The sequence continues at coordinate 3,810 of WFZU01000079.1, read as the reverse complement.
ATTAATAATAATTCGGATAATAATGTAAATTGCCGGTTGTATGATTTGTCCGGTGAAAAGTTAATAGACAATATGATTGAAAAGAAATCAGTAAGTACGATTCGCATAAAAAATATTGGTACCGGAATATATTTTGTCGCACTTCAAAATCAAGAGGGACTATTTCTTGAGAAAAAATTGATTAAAATAGAATAATTCATAAATTTTTGTAATAATAATCTATAGTCCGTCTATAATGTCCAATAAAGCCTTACGCTCATACTCAAAACAGTCATTGACAAAAGTCAACTCCTTGGTTTTGAGTGTTCTGCAATCCATGCCTGTGCATGCGGCAGTCAGGCTTGTTCTTGAACGAAACAGCTCAGCCTCTTGACCTTAGGGACAGATACTATTTGTGAACTTTACGGATAAATTCCTCCACTTCCGGAACACCGCCTTGATAGATAAGGTAACCGTTATAAGGTTCCCGTTCGGTCCATTCGTCATTGACGTTGCTTTCCATCATTTGACGGACTTTTTCAGGGTCTTTGGTCTGTCCCAATACCCAGCTTAATTTTATCCAAGCCGTTTCGGGCAACATATTATGTGCGGGGACGATGCCTTTTGCCATTAGGTCGCGTCCCGTATCATAGACAAACATATGCGTATAACCCCATATTGTTTGCAGGGTCATATACATAAAGACACCTTTCTTTTGCGCTCTTTCGATAGCGGGATACAACTCACGATTGACATGTCCCAATCCTGTTCCGACAAAAATAATCCCCTCATAACCGGCATTTACCGCATTGTCCACCACATCCGGATTCATCCCCGGGTAATAATAAATCATCGTAACTTTATCCGAGAAATAAGGGTAGATATCCACCTTCGTATCCCGCCGCCGGTGTTTATAATCTTTTTTGATAGGAGTTACCTCTTTCCGGGTTACTTTCGCCAAAGGCGTATCGCCTACGGTTCTAAATGTGGAACGGTATGACGAGTGCATTTTGCGTACCCGCGGTCCCCGGTGCAAAAATCCGTATTCATCGGAGGTAGGACCAAACATACATACCATTACTTCGGCGATATCCGAATGCCCTGCGGCAAACATGGCATGCATCAGGTTGAGTGCTGCGTCCGAACTCGGCCGGTCGGATGAGCGTTGTGAGCCAACCAGGACGATAGGAATAGGCGAATTTTGCACCATAAAAGTCAGTGCCGCCGCCGTGTGTTGGAGTGTATCCGTGCCGTGTCCGATAACAATTCCCTGCGTTCCTTTTTCAATCTCTTTGCCGATGGCTTTTGCCAAGGCAATATATTGCTTGGGTCCCATATTTTCGCTAAATACCGCAAAAACTTTTTCCGTCTCGAGATTGCAAATATCAGCCAATTCGGGCACCGCACCATACAATTCTCCGGGGGAGAATGCCGGAATTACCGCTCCCGTACGATAATCCAAACGGGAAGCAATCGTGCCGCCGGTACCAAAAAGTTTCACTTTCGGCAATCCGGGCGTAAAGGGAAATTCCTGTTCGGGAATTTTATAATTTGCTTTGCTATAGCCGGTTTCGACCATTCCGGTAATCGTCTTGATGTTCACGCCGATATTGTATCCCGTAGGGATTTTCATGACAATATGTTGGTCGTCATCATTGACTGCCCGCGGCAATATGGTCCCGACGAAATCGCCACGCGTCGTTTGTACATCGGCTTGTCCCCAGACACGCACTTTATATTCTTTGAGCAAAGCCAAAGCTTCGCCTTTGTATCCTTGAAAAAAATCTTCTGCCATGTTTTGATTATTTAGAATTGATAATATGTTCGTACAATTTTTTCAAGGGAATATTTCCAATTGCTATGGGGCGAAGTTCGCCCATCAGCCAGTCCACAAGAGCTTTCTCCGGATTCTTTCCCTTTTTCAACACAAATTTTTCTTTCAAAAATGAAATTCTTTCGACAATATCCTTTTCCTCCATCGGAGTAAATTTTACCAATGTCAATATGGATTCAAAATCAATTTTCGGATGTTCCATGACTACCGGAAGCATCTTTTCCGCCAATTCAAAATGAATATTATGTGTATGCAAATAGCGAAACATGCTGACAATAATCCGGTAGTTGAAAGGTTCTTTGCCGCTACGTTGTCCGTCATAATGCTTCACAACCTGTCCGAAAAATTTGCCCACATAAGCGGGGGAGAGGGGGAGTGTCTCTATTATTTCTTCAATAAGTTCGAATAAATTTTTGCTGAGGATATAGGCATTGTTTTCGACCGGAATGCCCCATCTCTCGAGTTGATGGTAGCGTTCGATAATGTCATTTGGGAGGTCTTTTTTCAGCGCTTCGATATACTCTTCCGCCAAAGGTATCGGTGCCGAATCCGTGTCGGGATACATCCGGTCTGCCCCCGGCAATACCCGTTCAAAAATCGTATTTCCGCCGGGTAAGGATTTACGTGTTTCGGGAGGCACTCCTTCAAACGCCATTTTGCAGCGTTCTTCAATAGTTTCCAATGCCGTTTCGATATCCTCCTCCGGAGCGAAGAAAAGAATGAAAGCATCGTCTTTGCTTGCCCCAAGTTTTTTGAAAATATCCATCATTTCCTTCTCTGTCAGGACCGGATGTAAATCTTCGCTATGGGTCATGTTCGGCTGGTCCAAGCAAGCGATAACTTTTAGCCGTTGGCTAATCTCATCCGCAAAGACTTGTCCGGGTTGTGTGAAATGAGATAATATTTGATAAAAACCGGGCAGTAAGACGGCGACCATTTCCCGTTCGTTACTCAAAAACTTTTGGAGATTTTTATTCGCTTTAAAATCTTTTCCGGATAGTCTCACGGAATGGATTTTCCAATTTTCAGTATCATTGATTTTTGCTTTGAGCAAATCTCTGACATGTAATAAAGCCCATTGCCGGAATGCCTCATTATGGGTCAGTTCGGGAATCCATTTGGTTCTTGATACGCCTTTAATTTCGACCCTCGTACCGCCGGCACAGCTCACATTCACATCCTGTCTTCCGGCACCCATTCCGGTGCGAACCAAGCCTGTGCTACGGTTCAGAAAGCGGATATAATCACAGCCGTCTTTCACTTCGTCCGGATTGACAAATTCCGGTTCCGTAACCGTTTCAATCAAAGGCGTTCCCAAACGGTCGGTACGGTATATCCGTTCGTGTCCAATGTCCGAAACTTCGCGGCAGGCATCCTCTTCGATCGAAAGCTGTATCAAACCGACTTTTTTGTAGGGCAATTGGATTTCGCCATTGACACCGATGATGGCAGTCCGCTGAAAACCCGTCGGAATACTTCCGTCCAAATATTGTTTACGCGTGATATGTACCTCGCCCACAATGTTCAATTTGGAAAGCAAGGAAATTTTTATGGCAATCTCCAATGCCTGTTTGTTTATCGGAAAGGGAGGGGTGTCGTCCACTTCATAGGTGCAGGCAGTCTCGGATTTCAGACGATAGATGATATTTTTGCGGGTTTTGAACTCCATCAATGCCGTGCCGTCATATTCTCCCAATTCGCTCATCGTAGGACGCATATGCCTCACAATCTCCGCATCAAACTCATCCGGCTTTTGATATATTCCTACCGGACAATTGCAAAACAATTTTTTCTTCGTGTCCAACTGTTGATGAACTTCCAGCCCCGACATAAAACCGATGCGGTCGTAGTCTTCTTGCCGGGCGGCTTTCCGCGGAACATAGCCGATAGTCTCTCGACTCTGTGTATAATTTTTCTCCGGATTCCACTTCTTATTCATTGTTTCATTTTTTTTATAAATTGCGCCAAAAATAGTAAAATAGGATATACCAAAGCCT
>WFZU01000078.1 GCA_015489405.1 Bacteroidales bacterium | reverse complement strand
CCCACAATGGGTCCGGTGCAAGAGAAAGAGACCAACACCAGCGTGAAAGCCATAAAAAATGCTCCTACATATCCGCCTTTATCTGCCTTGGCGTCGGATTTGCTGATAAGCCAATTGGGCATCGTAATTTCAAACATTCCGAAAAACGAGGCGGCAAACACCGCAAAAATCAAAAAGAAAAACACGTTGGGAATCCAATGTGTGCTCAACCAATTGGCAAAGTTGGCTCCCAGCGTAATAGCAATCACCGTACCTATCAGCGTGTAGATGACAATGATTGAAAGTCCGAAGAAAAGGGCTTGCATCTTGGCTTTTGCTCCTTTGTCTTTGAGGAAAAAACTGACGGTCATCGGAATCATCGGAAATACGCAGGGCGTTACGATTGCCGTGAGCCCACCCAAAAAGGCAAGCCAGAACAAAGCCCAAAGTGATTTCTTCAATTCCGAACCTTCAAAGGGCTTGTTCAGCATCTTAATCGTACTCTTGTATTTGTTAGCAGGTTTTACGCCGGTATCCGTTGCCGCTTGCGGTTTTTTCTCCTCCGGTTTGAAAAAAGAAAAATCTATTTGTTTCGGAGAGATACATTGCTTGTCGTCGCAACACATAAATTCCAAATATCCCTTAATCTCGGATTTTTTGTCGCTTTTCCAGCGAAATTTTTGTTTGAAAACGGTATTCTCCCCGAAAAACTTCAAGGTCATATCAAACTGTTTGTCGAAGGCTTCTTCTCCTTTTTCTTCATCAAAAATGATTCGAAAGTCTTTTTTCTTCGGGTCTTCCCAAGAAGGCACTTCCTCGATTTTGACGTTCTTGTCAAGGGGTTCAAAATGATCAATGTTGTAGAAAACAAAAGATGTTCTGACCGGTCCCCCTTCGGGAATATGTTGTGAATACAGATGCCAAGTCGGCTCAACACCGGCTTTGAAAATCAGTTCAAACTCATCGTTTCCCAAATCCTTTTTCTCATATTTCCATTTCACCGGTTCCAACACTTGCCCGAAAGAATAGAGGGCTGATACCAGGTAAATTAACAAAAACATTTTTTTCATATACCGTAGATTTTTCATACAAACAAATCGCCCGTAAAAAGGTTGCCTTTTGCGCCGGCAAAGGTAGAAATTATTTTCCTTCTGCCTAATGTCCTTTTTCCCTTTATGGGTCGCCGGAAATATCCGTCCCTTACATTCCGCTCCTTGTATTATCTCTCAAAAATGTCGTTTGAATGTTTAACAATCAATGTTTTATACCGGAATCCATGAGTTAAATATAATATCCTGCAATTTGTATGTACTTGATTGTCAGTGTTCTATAATGTTTTTAAGGGAGCTAACCCGGATGAGAAAAACCAAATTATATCTTGAAAAAATAATAATTCGGAATGTTAAAATAATAACTATCTTTGCACAAAACGGTAAAACATGGCATATTATCATTCTCAATATGCAGGGTATAGAAAGAAAAAGTCAAAGTGGAGGAAGTATTTTTTTGGGATTTTTTTCATTCTCGTTCTTTTGGGCGGTGCGGCAGCGTACTGGTTTTTTCATATAATAAACGAGCCTAACACCTGGGTAAAAGGCGACACTGCCTACGTCAAAATTTCGAGCCAAACCGATTATCAGGGATTGTTGGATAGTCTCTATTCGCGGGGCATCATCATTCATCGAGATAATTTTGAGTGGTGGGCGAATATCAAAAAACTCGATCGCAATTTCAAACCCGGAAACTATAAAATCACTTCGGGCATGAGCAACAAATCCCTGGTCAATATGTTCCTTGCCGGATTGCAAGAGCCTGTGAATGTGGTGATTAATAATATCCGTACCAAAGCCGAATTAGCATCTAAATTAGGTAAACAGTTGGAACCGGACAGTGTCAATTTTATTTTTGCTCTGAACGATATGCGCATAGCCGAAAAATACGGGCTGAATACCGAGAATATTCTGACCCTGTTTTTGCCGAATACCTATGAGTTTTATTGGAACACAACGGTAGAACGTTTTCTGGACCGGATGTACAAAGAACACCAAAAATTTTGGAATGACAAAAGACGGGCTCTTGCCGAAAAGATAGGATTAAGTCCTACGGAAGTCTCTATTCTGGCTTCAATAGTGGAAAAAGAGACCAACAAAAACGACGAAAAACCCAAAATCGCTTCCGTATATCTCAACCGGCTTCGCCGGAATTGGCGTTTGCAAGCCGACCCCACCGTGGTTTTTGCGCTGCAAGATTTCACTATCCGTCGCCTGCTCACCGAACAATTGGCATATGATTCTCCCTACAACACCTATAAATATGAGGGCTTGCCGCCCGGTCCTATCTGCATACCGGGTGTTGCTTCCATTGATGCCGTGTTGCACGCCGAAGAAACGAATTATATGTATTTTTGTGCCAAAGATGATTTCTCCGGCTATCACGTATTTGCCAAAACTGCAGCCGGACATGCCCTGAATGCCCGGAAATATCGCAGAGCTCTCAACCGGCGAAAAATTATGCGTTAGTGTCTTCCGAAATGATATACCTTTGCCGTTTGCCGGCAGTGTCTCTGCCGGAAAGTACAAGAAATAAAACAAGAGTGGAATGAGAATATTGGTTACGGGAAGCAAAGGACAGTTGGGAAAATCCATCCAAGCGCTTGAAAAACATTATGATTATCACATCATCTATACGGATGTAGAGGAATTGGACATCTGCGATCCCGCTGCATTAGATTCTTTTTTTGAGAAAAATCCGGTGGATGTGCTTCTCAATTGTGCCGCCTTTACGCATGTGGATTTGGCTCAAAAAGAGAGGGAAACGGCATTTCTCATCAACGGGACTGCCGTAGGTTATCTGGCACGTATGTCCGCCAAATACGGTTTTCATTTGCTGCATATCTCTACCGATTATGTTTTCAATGGAAAAAATTACCGTCCTCTCACCGAAGATTACAAACCTACACCCGTCAACGTTTATGGTAAGAGCAAACTCGCCGGTGAAGAAGCTATCGCCAAGCATGCTACCGGAGCCACGATTATCCGCACTTCCTGGTTGTATTCGGAATACGGTAACAATTTTTTAAACACAATGTTGCGATTGGCAAGAGAAAAGGAGCAAATAAAGGTTGTGTTTGACCAAATAGGCACGCCTACTTATGCCGGTGATTTAGCTGCGATGATATTGGATATTTTGCCACAAATCGTAGATAATCAAGGAGTTCAGCTGTTTCATTATTCCGGAGAGGGAGTTATCTCCTGGTATGATTTTGCCAAAGCTATTTTTGAGATTGCCGGGATAGAGGTAGAGGTGTTACCTATCGAGAGCAGTGAATATTTGCTGCCGGCTGCCCGTCCTTTTTTCAGTGTTTTGAATAAGGCTAAAATCAAAAAATATTTTCAGATGAAAATACCTTATTGGAGAGACAGTTTGAAAACCTGTATCCGGAAGCTCGACAAAATGAAATAAGCATGCGAAAATTCAATTTTCATACGCACAGCCTTTATTGCGACGGGAAATCCGGTTTACGGGAGATTGTAGAAGAGGCTATTCGCAACGACTTCGCCGCTCTCGGCTTCTCTTCCCATGCGCCGCTTCCCATGGTCAATTCGTACGCCCTTTCTTTTGAACAGTTTCAAAATTATTTGCGGGAGTTGGAAAAACTGCGACAAGAGTTTCATCCTCATATCCGCATTTACAAGTCTTTGGAGATTGATTATATCCCTTCGGTAAGTTTTCCGTTTGAGGCTTTTCGCAAACAGGGCTTGGATTATACGATTGGCGGGGTACATCTGGTGGAGGAATCAGGCAGCCGGGGATTGTGGTTTATTGACGGTTCCAGTCCCGAACCCTACGACAGGGGGCTACGCGAATTGTTCGGGGGTGATATTCGCAAAGCGGTACGGCAGTTTTTTCATCAAAGTATGGAGATGCTGGCAACGCAAAAACCGGATATTATTGCCCATTTCGACAAGATAAAGATGCACAATAAAGGTCGCTTTTTTGATGAGCAAGATACTTGGTATCAGAAGCTTGTAAAAGACCTGTTGCATTTGATTAAAGAACAAGGAACGATCGTTGAGATGAATACCCGCGGACTTTACAAAAAACGTTTTGACGATTGGTTCCCTTCCCGCAGGTGGGTAAAGGAGATGAAAAATCTCGGGATTCCTCTCACCATAAGTACGGATGCTCACCACAAAGACGAACTTGATGCCTGTTTTGAGCAGACTCAAAAAATGCTGGTGGAAAACGGCATAAAAACGGTAATGGTTTTCGGTGAAAATGCCTGGGAAGCCCGTCCCCTTGACGAAAAGAAGGGACACTAAAAAATTTTTTTTCGTCTTGCAGCAAGAGCTACTTGACGTGTTACAAATTTCTTCTGCTCCATTGCGGTCACGCAAACAGAAAGGCGACTAAATCTTCCACTTTTGCCAGGGGTACGATTTCGATGGGTGATTTTTGGACGTCCAGTCCTTTCATATTGTATTTGGAGATAAGCATCTTGCGGAAACCCAATTTGGTTGCTTCTGCGATACGCTGTTCTATCCGGTTGACTGCCCGGATTTCACCGGATAAACCTACTTCGGCTGCCAGACAAATATCCCGGTCCACCGGAATATCTTCGTTGGAAGATAAGACTGCGGCGATGACCGAAAGATCAATCGCCGGATCGTCCACTTTGATGCCGCCGGCAATATTCAAAAAAACATCTTTGTTGGAAAGGCGGAAGCCGCTTCTTTTCTCAAGAACCGCCAGTAGCATATTCAGACGGCGGATGTCATAGCCGGTCGCCGAACGCTGCGGTGTGCCATAGACGGCGGTGCTTACCAAAGCTTGGGTCTCTATCAGCCAAGGGCGTAAACCTTCTACCATTGCCGCTACGCTGATGCCACTTAAATCTTCTTCCCTCCGGGATAAGAGAATGTCGGAGGGATTGGAAACTTCGCGCAAACCGTCCGAAAACATTTCAAAGATGCCCATTTCGGCGGTAGAGCCGAAACGGTTTTTTACCGAACGAAGAATGCGGTAGCCGTAATTGCGGTCGCCTTCAAACTGTAAGACCGTATCCACCATATGCTCCAACAGCTTGGGACCGGCCAAGGTTCCATCCTTGGTAATATGTCCGATTAGGATTACCGGTATTTTTGTTTTCTTGGCAAAGCGTTGGAAATCCGCCGCACATTCACGAATCTGGGAGATGCTTCCCGCTGCTGAGTCGAGGTGCTCGGTCTGCATCGTTTGGATTGAATCCACAATAACCAAATCCGGTGCGATCTTGTCTATTTGCCTGAAAATGTTTTGCACCAGTGTTTCTGTATAAATGATTACCTCACCATTGTCAATCCCCAGTCTTTCGGCACGCATTTTCAATTGTTGTTCGCTCTCTTCACCGGAAATATACAGTACTTTGATATGGGAGATATGGAGTGCCACTTGCAGTACGAGGGTGGACTTCCCGATGCCGGGTTCTCCGCCCACCAAAATGAGTGATCCGGGGACGATCCCTCCTCCCAGCACGCGGTTAAACTCTTGATTATGCGTGTTTATTCGAGGCATATTTTCCGTTTCCACCTCCCGGATGGGGATGGGTCTTGCACTTGTTTTTTGTTCCGTGGTAAGCGCCGATTTGCTTTCCTTCTTTTGTACAATCTCTTCCCGGTAGGTATTCCATTCCCCACAGGTGGGACATTTCCCTATCCATTTGGGCGATTTCGCCCCGCAATTGCTGCAATAGAAAATAGTCTTTGTTTTAGCCAAAATCCTGTATTTTTTGAATGAGATTTGTAGTCGAAAAACCTTCGGTCAAAGGAATGGTAATTACCTGACCTCCATACGATTGCAACACGTCATATCCTACCACCTCTTCCGCTTTGTAATCTTGTCCTTTGACCAATACCGCCGGACGGATTTGCCGGATAAGTTCTATCGGTGTGTCTTCGTCAAAAAGAATGATATGATCCACGCTGCAGAGTGCCGAAAGCATAACGGTTCGTGCGCTTTCATCGTTGACCGGGCGCTTCGCACCTTTAAGCCGTTTCACGGAAGCATCCGTATTAAGCCCGACAATCAATAGATCGCCTTGTTTGCGTGCTTCCGAGAGATATTCTACGTGTCCGCGGTGAAGAATGTCGAAAACTCCATTGGTAAATACTATCTTTTTATCCAAAAATCGCCAACGGGCAAGATGTTGTGGTAATGTATCCCGTTGTATTTCTTTTGTTTTCATAGTGCAATTTTCTGTTGTATATAGAATTTTTTTATTGTTTCCATTCGTGTTTCATTAAATGATTCCGCACATAGTCTGCGACTCCTTCTTCCAACGAATAAAACTTTTGGCGGTATCCGGCTTCACGCAATTTTTGCATCTTGGCTTCGGTGTAATATTGATACTTGTCCCGGATATCTTCGGGCATATCAATAAATTGAATATCCTCTTCCGCTTCCATAGCGGCGAAAGTAGCTTTGACCAAATCCAGGAAAGAGCGCGCCTGTCCCGTTCCCAAATTATACAATCCCGAAGCGGGCTTTTCTTGCATCATAAAAAGCAGAACGCTCGCCACGTCTTTGACATACACAAAGTCCCGCAATTGCATCCCGTCTTCATAGTCGGGACGGTGGGATTTGAATAATTTCATCTTTCCGGTCTGCCGGATTTGATGGAAGGCATGGAAGATTACCGATGCCATTCTGCCTTTGTGATATTCCTTGGGACCATAGACATTGAAAAATTTCATTCCATACCAATAGGGCGGTTGCTCTTCTTGTTGCAAAGCCCATTTGTCAAAATCATTTTTGGATACGCCATAGGGATTGAGGGGGTGCAAAAGAAAAGGCAAACGGTGATTGTCTTCGTAGCCCAGACTCCCGTCACCGTAGGTGGCAGCCGAGGAGGCATAAATCAGGGGGATTTTATGACGGGAACAATATTGCCAGATATTTTTGGAATAGTTGAGGTTCAACCGTTCAAAGACGGCTGTGTCAAACTCCGTAGTATCCGTGCGCGCCCCGAGATGAAAAACAGCATCAATAGTCTGTTTTGCGGAATCCAAGTAGGTAAAGAGCCGTTCCCGGTCAATTTTATCAAAATATTGTAATCCTTTGAGATTCGCTTGTTTATAGCTTTTCGAGAAGTCATCCACCGGCAGGATGTCCGTAAATCCATTCCGGTTAAGTTCTTCTACGAAAAAACTTCCGATAAAGCCATACGCTCCGGTAACGATAATCATATCTATCTTTTTTTTGTGCTGCAAAGGTATTGAAAAAACGCTTGTTTGCAATAAAATTCTCTTGCAGACCAAGAGATTAAAAACGGTATCTTTCCCTTTTTGCAATATACGTACTTGCGGATAAAAGGTCTCTTCATAAAAATTGAGAAAAAGCAAAGATGAGTAATTTCTTCGAGAAATTTGCTCAAAATTACGGGTAATCAGAAAAGAAAGTATTTCCTGTGTAACACCGTGAAAGAAAAAAATAGCGGATAAAATTTTTCAAATAAAATTTTTACTATTTTTGCAGAAAAAATTTCGTCTTATGATTCAGAATATAGTAAAGGTGGTTTTGGGTGCATTGGTTATCTTTTTGGCTTATACCTTGTACACTAACATTATGAAGCCGGTGAAGTTTAACGAAGAGGTTGACAGAAGGAGCAAAGAGGTGGTTCAGAATTTGAAAGATATTCGTGCTGCGGAGTTGACGTTCCGGAGTATTCATTCAAGATATACAGGCGATTTCGATACGCTCATTCAGTTTATTAAAGAAGGAAAGATTGCGATCGTAAAAGTTGTTCCGGATCCTACCGACACTACTTTTACCCGTTCTATCAGGGACACCTTGGGATATATCGGCGTAATGGATTCGTTGTACAAAAGACCCGGTTTTGATGCCGCAAAAATAAAATATATTCCATTTTCCGACAACAAAATTTTCTCGCTTAAAGCCGGTAAGATTGAGAAAGGAGGGGTCAAAGTGAATGTCTTTGAGGCACGTGCTCCTTACAGTGCGTTTTTATATGACTTGGATCCTCAATTGGTAACGAATTTGATAGCTTCCAAAAAAGAATTGGATAAATTCCCGGGCTTAAAAGTCGGTTCGATGGAAGAAGTATCCACAGACGGAAACTGGGAATAAGCTACCCATGGATAGCCATATCGTAAAAAAAACGGAAGTTTTTGATAAGGCATTCCTATCCGGAAATACAAGATATTACAGATTATCCATTCGCTTTGCTGCGGATGGATTTTCTTTTTTGATACTCAATCCGGAGAACAAAAAATTCCTCTACAGGGCGGAATATTCATTTTACGGGGTGCGGGATGCCCGGCATTTGAGTTATATTTTAGATCATCTCTTCTCGACATTGCCCTTGTTGAATAAGGATTTCGACAAAATCGACCTCCTTTTTCGCCCCTCTTATCAGACGTTGGTGCCGAAAGTGCTCTATGATGAATCCCGCAAAGAGGATATCGCCCGTCTCAATTTCCCTTTTGAAGAGGAGGATGTGATACTGGCTGATGCCGTGCGCGACGACATCTATCTTGTTTTTCCCGTAGGGAAATCACTCATTGATTTTTGGCAAGTCAATGCTCCCGGTGCCACGATGCACTCCACGGCTAAAGTAATGCTCGAATGTCTCCGGCTATTAAGTATGCAAAGCACTTCGCCTCAGAATGTATTTTTGCACATCGAAGAACGCCATTTGGATATTCTGGTGTTCAAACAAGACGATGTCCTTTTTTTTAATTCTTTTCGCTATCATACGCCTCAAGACCTTACCTACTATCTCCTCTACGTATATCAACATCTGGCACTGGACACACAGACAGTTCCCTTGTGGTTGTTGGGAAAAATCAGGAAAGGGGACCCTGTCTATGAACTTTTGTACCGGTATGTAAAGAATGTACGACCGGTCAAACGAAATGCCGGTTTTGAATATTCATATTTGTTTGAAAAAGCGGGGGAAGGTGAAGAATATGCATTAATCCATTTGAGCTTATGCGAATAATCAGCGGAAAAAATAAAGGAAGAAAAATACAAGCTCCCAAAAATTTGCCGGTTCGTCCTACGACGGATATGGCAAAAGAAAGCCTGTTTAACATTCTGAATAATCATATCTATTTCGAAGACGTAAGTGTCCTGGATCTTTTTGCCGGAACCGGAAATATCTCGTACGAATTTGTTTCCCGCGGGGCGCTTTCCGTAATGGCGGTTGACCAAAATCGCCAATGTGTTCAATTTATTGACAAGACGGCTGCTGCCATGAAATTTGACAATCTTTCTGCTTTGCAGTCCGATTATGAATATTTTTTGCGTCGCACGCACGAACAATGGGATATTATCTTTGCAGACCCGCCCTATCAGATGGCGGAGGCATTTCAAAAATTACCGGAATTGATATTTCAACACCAACTTTTGAAAGAAGGGGGCTACTTCATTTTAGAACATTCCGCCGCCTACTCCTTTGAGGAGCATCCTCATTTTTTGCAGGAACGAAAATACGGACGGGTGCACTTCTCTTTTTTCGGCAACGTCAAAGAATCCTGAACTCGTCCGTGAGGTATCCGGTTTATTCGATTTCGCCGATTTCTTTCAAGTAGCGAAAAGTCTCTTGCGCTTCTTGTTCATCGATTACGCTTAGCGCAATGCCTACATGCACGAGCACATAATCCCCGACTTTTGCTTCGGGAAGCATAGAAAGGTTTGCTTCCTTGATGACTCCGTCAAAACTAACTTTTCCGATTTTGAAAGCAGCATCTTTGCTTTCGGAGATTTCAACCAATTTTCCCGGTATTGCCAAACACATAATCTTTATATTTTTTCCCCGCTATGCGGAAATAATTATCAATTTTTTCTCTTTTTTGCGGTACAAAGAAAAATAAAATTGAGTCAAAAAAAATAAAAATTTCAAAAGATTATATTTTTCTCATTGGCAATGACTTTAGTCTTACCTTTGCCGGAAATTTTAGTAGCTTCATAGCTTTGTAAAGCAAAAGGCCAAAGGCGATTTTCCGGTATCTGCCGGTTCGAGAAGACGGCTTTAAGGAAAAACACGGTCTTGGCAAGTCCGCAATTAGTTGAATACACAGAGAGATGGTGCACTAATACAAAAACGAAATGTATGAGTAATTTTAGTGATTTTCAACTAAAGGAAGAGATTTTGAGGGCAGTCGAGGAGATGGGGTTTGAAACTCCCACTCCTATTCAAGAGAAAGCAATACCTCATTTATTACAAGAGAGCCGCGATGTGATTGGCTTGGCACAGACCGGCACCGGAAAGACCGCTGCATTCGGCTTGCCGGTTATTCAAAGGACCGTATTGGAAAATAAATATCCGCAGACCCTGGTATTGGCTCCTACGCGCGAATTGGCGGTACAGATAGCCAAAGACATTCAACATTATGCCAAGTATGTCAAATCGCTCAGCGTTACCGCAGTATATGGGGGTGCCAATATTGAAATGCAAATCAAAGATTTGAAAAAAGGTACCCATATTGTCGTGGGCACACCCGGCAGAGTCTTGGACTTGAGCAAAAGAAGGAAATTGGATTTGTCCAAAATTCGTTTCTTGGTGTTGGATGAGGCTGACGAGATGTTGAATATGGGTTTCAAGGAAGAATTGAACGATATTTTGGCACATACACCGGATGAAAAACAAGTTTTATTATTTTCGGCAACGATGCCTAATGAAGTGGCTCGTATTGCCAAAAAATATATGCGCGATGCAATCACACTGGAAGTCGGAAAGCGCAATCAAGGGACTGCCAATGTGGAGCATACGTTCTATTCCGTACACGCCAGAGACAAGTACAAAGCGCTTAAACGGATTGCCGATATGGCGCCGGACATTTACGGTATTGTTTTTTGCCGGACGCGAAGAGAAACACGTGAAGTAGCTGAAAAACTGATTGCCGATCATTACAATGCCGATGCGCTGCACGGAGATCTTTCGCAAAATCAACGGGATTTGGTTATGCACCGCTTTCGCGTAAAAAATATACAACTGCTTGTCGCTACGGATGTTGCTGCAAGAGGCTTGGATGTGGACAATTTGACACACGTCATCAATTACAGCCTCCCCGACGAGGAAGAAGCATATATCCACCGCACCGGTCGTACCGGAAGAGCCGGGAAGAAAGGGAAAGCAGTGTCTATCGTTCATCAAAAAGAAATCGGTAAACTTAGACGGATAGAGAAAAAATTGGGACAACCTATCAAAAAGGAATTGGTTCCCGGAGGAAAAGAAATTTGCGAAAAGAGACTTTTTAACCTTATTGACACGATGGAGAGGGTGGAAGTAAACGAAGCGCAAATCGGGGAATATCTTCCGGTCATATTCAAAAAATTGGAATGGCTGAGCAAAGAAGATATTATCAAACGTTTTGTCTCGATAGAGTTTAACCGTTTCCTGGAATATTACCAAGATGCCGAAGACCTTAATGTAACGCGCGGTGCTTCCCGGGAAGAAAGCCGGCGTGCGAAAGAGTACACCCGCTTTTTTATCAATGTCGGTAAAAAAGACGGTCTCCGCGCTGCCTCTCTGATAAGTTTTATCAACCGTAAACTGGAAGACCTGAAATTCAGTATCGGTAAGATTGATATTCTTCGCAATTTCTCCTTCTTTGAAGTGGAATCCACGGTAACGGAAGAGGTATTGCAACACATTGACGGAGCTATGTTTGACAAAGTACGTCTTTCGGTAGAGGTCGCCAATGAAAAGAAAGGTGCTGACGGAAGCCGCAAGCGGAAGAAGAAAAAAGACAAAGATAGTTTTGAACCGGCGGATTACCATAAAAGAAAATTGAAGAAGAAAGCAAAAAAAGAAACTTCCAAAGAGCGAAAAAAGAAAAGAGCCCTCAAGGAGAAAAAAGGAAAGGATAAATATTAGAGGATACGCAGTCTTATCTTCCCGGTAAAGATTTGCCTACTATCCGTATTTTTACCGCATATTGCCGGCAGTCCCGGATGGGCTTGTGGAACGGGGAAGCCGGTTGACAGGACTTTCTCCGGCTATCGACAGGCAGGATAACCTACGGCTTTCCCAAGGGAAACTACTATTAGAATCATTCTAAATTTGTCCTCGTTATTCAAAAAAATGTATTTGTTATAGCTTTATCAGTAATTTTGTGAACGAAATAACAAAAAATTTTGAATTATGAAAGTTTTACCTATTATTTTCGCTTTGTTGTTGAGTTCCGTGTTTGCTATGAGTCAAGAGATCCCTCCCTATTTCAACGGAGGAAATATGAAGGGGGGTATAGAGGCGGTCAGCCAAAAAGTAACGGATGCCTTGCAAAGCAAGGGGTTTGAAATGATTGGCGACTATCATCCCGAAGGCAGCAAATATCTGAAAGTCATTGTCTTCACTCGCAAAGATTTGCAAGATGTCTGCCTGAACGTTAAAGAACGCGGTCTCCTCGCCGCAGCACTAAAAGTAGGTTTAAAACGCATCGCTGACGGCAAAACATTGGTTACGCTGCTCAATCCCGAATATTTGTTTTACGGCTATCTGCGGGATGCGGTGAAGAAAAATCGTACCGCTTTGATGAAAGTCGATAAAGATGCCAAAGATGCTATCAAGTCTTTGAACGGAAAATTGATTGGTTTCGGCGGTAGCATTGACAAAGATGATCTCAAAGACTATCATTATATGGCTTTTATGCCGTATTTTACCGATCCCGTAACCGTGGGAGAGTTTGATTCTTTTGAAGAAGGCTATCAAAAAATAAAAAGCAATCTCGCTGCCAATAAGGGTAATACGGTCAAAGTATATGAAATTTATAAGCCCAACTCCAAAAAGGTTGTCTTTGGTGTTGGTTTGTTGGACAAGGAGGATGGTGAGGCTTTCTTTTTGCCCGTCATTGGCGAAAAAAATCTAGCTGCTATGCCTTATGAGATTATTTTGGAAGGTAATAAGGCAAGTATTTTAGCCGGCAAATTCAGATTTGCCCTTTTCTGGCCGGAGCTCTCTATGTCGGAATTTATGAAGATTGTCAATACTCCCGGAGACGTGGAAGATTTTATGGAAGACCTCTGTAAATAGCGTCCGTCTATAATGTACAATTAAGCGTTACGCTCATGCTCAAAACAGTCGTTTCGGCAAGCTCAATATAACACGTTTACAAGAGTTAATTCATTGATTTGGAGTGTTTCGCAATCCTTGCCTGTGCATAGGGCAGACAGGCTTGAATTCGAACATTATAGCTCAAGCTCTTGACTTTATGGACAAGCACTATATATAGACCGGTGAATAGATAGCTTTTGTCCCGGTACAATATATGGGGCGATAATGCGTTACGCAAAATATATCATTTGAAATTTCGATAGAATATGAAAACGATTATCAAAATCGTATTTCCGGTAGTGTTTGGAGTATTTGGTGTGCTGGCATTGCTGGCATTATTTAACATCTTTGTGAACAATAGGGATGTTTTTTCAGTACCGGACAATGGTTTCCTGGTGTATTTTGTTCCTGCTACCATGCTGATAGCGATGATCATTCAAATCAAATTGACGCTTCCTCTGTGGAGAATGTTTAGAACCCAAAAAAAAGTATGGGGATTTGGCATTATAAAATTTACTTTGTTGATTAGTAGTATTTCCGGGCTTATTTTCGGCTTTGTATTTTGGGAAAGGGATTTCGGAACAGGAGAACTGCTCGCCATTTCTTTGACCGGAATTATTGCTTTTAGCGTATATTGGTCTATCAACTTGATGACACTAAGACGACTGGACAAATTACACTAAGTTGATTTGCAGCATCTTGATGACACTAATCCCGTTCCTCAATATCCGGTTTCTGAAAGAAGTTATTCCGGACGGGGTTCCATATATCGCATTACGACAGTCAGACTTGTTTTTGATTATTCTAACCTATTGACTTTATGGATAAGCCCTGCTGCATCCCCCCCGTAGAAAAACTACAATAAATCTCCAAGTATCCGGATACGTTCTCTAAGTCCTTCGATATCCTTTTTCGCTTTCAAGATCTTCTTTTCATAACTCTCTTTCATCTTTTGAGAGCCTTTGCTGTATGAGAAGAAGCCCAGATTGTTTTCCCAAACCTTAATCTCATCTTCCATTTGACGCAATTTGTTGGTCAGGAAACGCCTTTCTTTTTGAATATTATGCTTGCCTTGCGGGGTATCAGCAAGATGTTCATATTTTTCTTTGAAATTTTGATTGGCAATCTCCTGTCTTGATATATTCAGCGAGTCATAGATACCGTTCAACAGGCTGCGAAATTCGTTATAGATAGCATCTTTTTGTTTGAAAGGCACATGACCGATATCCGACCATTCCCGCTGAATTTCCTTCAATGCATCGATACTTGCTTTGGTATCTTCACCTATCTCAAAAGATTTAAGTTTTTCTATCAAAGCCTGTTTTTTCTTCAAATTTTCTTGTTGATTTTCATCGATAGAAGAAAAATATTTGGCTTTATTATTGAAAAAGGTATCGCAAGCCGCACGAAAACGCTTCCATATCTTGTCGGAATGTTTTTTGGATACGTGCCCGATGGTTTTCCATTTCTTTTGTAGTTCTATGAGGGCTTTGGTCGTATTTTTCCAATCCGTGCTGTCTTGTAAAGCCTCAGCTTGAATGCAAATATCAATTTTTTTGTTCAGGTTTTCTTTTTGTTCTTGACGTATCTTACTGAAAAAATCCCTCTTGAGCTGATAGAAAGAATTCAGAGAGGTTTTAAACCTTTCCCAGACTTGGTCGTTGACTTCCTTAGGGGCTCTTCCCAGGGATTTCCATTCATTGAAATATCCTTGGACGACTTCGGTCAAATCGTTCCAGCCTTTGAAATTAGTGGGAGTTTCTTTTAATTTTTCTTCAATTTTTTCACAGAGTTCCAGTTTTTTGTTGTAAAATTCCTCCTCACGCGCTTTGAGTTGTTCATAGTAGGAATGACGCAGTGCGTGTATTTTTTCCGTGGCAGTTTTAAACCGTTCCCACAACTCCTCTCTTTTCGCAGAGGGCACGGCACCGATCTCTTTCCACTTAGTGTGGAGCTCTTGCAACTTTTTAAATGCTTTTTGCGGGGATTTTTCCAAGAGAAGTTCTTCTGCTTGTTCGCAAATAGCGATTTTCTTTTCCAGGTTTTTGGCTAAACCCAAATCCCTTAATTCTTTGTTAATCTTGATTTTATCAAAGAAACGTTCTTGGTAGAAGTGAAATGTCTGCCATAGATCATTGAGACTTTCTTTGGGTACCGGACCGATGGCATAAAACTCCTCCTTCAATTTATTAAAATCATCGTCAATCTCTTTGAGCGGAGCATTGGAATCCAAAAGCTCTTTCATAGCGGCAAGCACGGAATGCTTACGGGATAAGTTTTCTTGTTTTTGTAACTCCAATTGTTCAAAATATTTCTTTTTCTTTTCTTTGAACAATTGGAAATAGCCGTCAAAGGAGTTGTTCAACTCGCGGATTCTTTCTCCCTGTTCGGCATTTAACTTTTTATGTTCCTCATCGCCCTCTTCTCCACCGTGCCGGCTAATTTCGTATGACTCTTTGAGTTCTAGAATTTTTTTCAAGAAAGCCGACTTAATAAATGCTACCTTCGTTTTGTAAACGTTATAATCATCCTCTTCCAGTGCTTGAGCCAAAGCTTGTATCAATTCTTCCGGTGAGAGAGCTTCGTAATCTATTTCGCTATCTTCTTCCTGTCCCTCATGCATCTCTTCCTCTTCACTTTCTTCTTCCGTGATGCTGGACATTTCCTTTTCAAGGTCCGCTACTTGTTGAAATTCTTTTGCGATACTTTCCTCCCCGCTTTCGACAACCTCGCCGGTGGGAGAACTTTCCCCGTCTGCCGGATTTTCCGCTTCGTTTCCGGATTTTCCGGTATCCTCCATTTCCGTCGTATCTTCCACAAGATTTTCCGCCGCAGTTTCCGTCGCTTCATTCGTTGAAGCCGGTGCAGGCTCTACTGCCGGACTCTCTTCCTGATGATTCGTGAGTTCTTCATTTTCAGGAATGTGATTGTTCTTTTCCTCCATAACTCAATAGATTTTAATAAAAATCAGCATTAAAAGCTGCAAATAGATTCCAAATTTTTAGCAAAGTTAAAATATCTTTAAAAACCAACAATAAATAATTTCGTAGATTTATTATGAATTAGCCGGTTAAATCCATTATTCGACGTTTGCCGGTCTTTTCAACAAATGTATTTATCCGGCTCAAAAATGCAAACGTTCTTTTACGTATTCCCGGATTTGGGAAATAGGAATCCGTTCTTGTTTCATACTGTCTCTTTCACGGATGGTAACCCTGTTGTCTTGCATCGTATCGTGGTCGATGGTTATGCAATACGGGGTTCCTATTGCGTCTTGTCTTCGGTACCGTTTTCCGATAGAATCTTTCTCTTCGTAAAAACAGTTGTAATCCGTTTTAAGGTCTTCCAATACGGAATGTGCTTTTTCGGCGAGGCCGTCTTTTTTGACCAGCGGCAATACGGCAATCTTAACGGGAGCCAGGAAAGGTGGAATTTTCAAGACGGTGCGTTCACTACCACCTTCCAGTTTTTCCTCTTGGTAGGCATACGAAAGTATAGCCAGAAACGTCCGGTCCAAACCGATAGAAGTTTCTATCACATAAGGAACGTATGATTTTCCTAATTCCGGATCGTGGTATTGCAATTTTTTGCCTGAAAGTTCCTGATGGGATTTGAGGTCGAAATCGGTTCTCGAGTGGATTCCTTCCAGTTCCTTGAAGCCCATAGGGAAATTAAATTCGATGTCAAAAGCTGCATTGGCATAATGCGCCAATTTTTCATGTTCGTGGAAACGGTATTCCGAAGCCGGTATTCCGAGGGCAAGATGCCATTTCATCCGTTCTTCTTTCCAATAGTCAAACCATTTGCGGTCTTCTCCGGGACGGACAAAGAATTGCATTTCCATTTGTTCAAATTCGCGCATACGGAAAATAAACTGTCTCGCAACGATTTCATTTCTAAAAGCTTTTCCGATTTGCGCTATACCGAAGGGGATTTTCATCCGTGCGGTTTTCTGTACATTGAGAAAATTAACAAAAATTCCCTGCGCTGTTTCGGGACGCAGATAAATTTTACTTGCTCCGTCGGAGGTAGAACCCAATTGGGTAGAAAACATCAGATTAAATTGCCGGACTTCCGTCCAATTTTTCGAACCGGATACCGGACAGGCGATGCCTAAATCGATGATAAGTTGGCGGACATCATCCAGACGCCCTTCTTCCAAAGCTCCGTACAAACGCGTTTTGATGTTCTCCATTTCCTCTTTTCTTTTCAATATGCGAGGATTGGTAGCTTCAAACTGCGCTTGGTCAAAATCCGCTCCGAAACGTTTTGCCGCCTTGGCAATATCCTTTTTATTTTTTTCTTCTATTTTCAGTAAATAGTCTTCGACTAATACGTCCGCACGATAGCGTTTTTTGGAATCTTTGTTATCTATCATCGGATCATTGAAAGCATCTACGTGACCGGAGGCTTTCCACGTGGAAGGATGCATAAAAATGGCGGCATCGAGTCCTACGATGTTTTCATGGTATTGTACCATGGATTTCCACCAATATTGCTTGATGTTGTTTTTCAATTCCACGCCGTAAGGACCGTAGTCATAAGCTGCTGCCAGTCCGTCATAGATTTCGCTGGAAGGAAATACAAAACCGTATTCTTTTGCGTGCGCAATAACCTTTTTTAATCTATCGTCATTTGCCATGAATTCCTGTTTTTTTATTCGCGCAAAAGTAAATATTTTTCATTTCCCGCCGGAATTATCTTTTTTTTGATCAAAAAAAAGCACCGCGGTCTTAAAAACCGGATGCCTTTTTGTAATGCTTGAAATAACCAAATACCCTCCGGTGTTACGGGAACACAGGGATTGCGAATAATAATCTCATCAACGTCTCCAAAGAAAACTATCCGGAAGGTATCCGGAATAGCTTTCAAGAGAATATAATATCATTCTAAATTTTTAACTATTATTCCTGTAATTAGTACTTGTCCATAAAGTCAAGAGTATGAGCCGGAATGTTCAAGAACGAGGCTTGCGAGATACTCAAAACCAAGGAGTTGACTTGCGTCAATGACTGGTTTCAGAACGAGCGTAACGCAGAAGTCGGACATTATAGACAAGCTCTAATTCGTAGGTTATGCTAATTTATGCCGGATATATTTCCGTTTCATAAATACGGCTAAGAGCATCGCTACAAAGGCTGCCAAAGCAATGAAAAATCCATAATAAGGATAAGACATTGTGGTAAATTGAGCCACCTTTCCTTCCCCGAATACCGTGGGCATAAAGGGTTTGATTCCGGAGAAAGCTCCTCCGCCATGCAATCCCATGTGGTGTCCGTACCAGTATAAGGAGTAAATGTACAATCCCAAAAAGTAAAAAGGAACAGCTCCGGCGAGAATTGCCAACCACGCCAACAACTTCTTAGAATAAAGGATAAAAACAAGGGCAGCCAGAACAAATAGAGCGAAAAAATATTTAGAGTTTCTCAATACAAAATCCAAAAATTTCAGATAGGAAGGTATTTCCTCAGGCGTGAGAGATTCTGCGGCATAGACCGGATAAGGGACATGGTTTCCCTCTTCGTCCAAGTCATTCACTCCCTGAACGACCGGGAACATTCCGATGAAGTGATTAATTTTGTTCATTTCAATCAGACAGTCTGCGCCGGCATCCACCGCCAATTCTTCGCGTTCACGAACACCCTCGCAGCCGTTGTACACTCCATCGAATTTAAACTCTATTCTAATCCCTTTCGGATACATTGCTTTGGGATATTGGATACTTTGAAGCGCTACCCACCAAGTAGGGGTTAAAAAAGTTAGCACAATAAGGATAATTCCCACTATACCGAGCAGGCGATACAAAAGTCCGAATTTCTTGCTTCCTGAATTCATAGTAATAATTTATGTTAGTAAACATTCACTTTTGAAAAGATAAAAAAGAGGATGCAATACACTGACTACATCCTCTTTCCCAATTCATTTTTACTTAGCGCCGCTGGTTTTCAGCATATAAGTTACCGCATCTTTGACATCGGAGTCAGACAGATCGGAAAATCCACCTTTTGGGGGCATATTTCCTTGTTTTCCGGTGAATCCTTTCAATGCATGCGAGTAAACCACGTCCAAACCTTGAGACGCAATCTTAGCCCAACGCTCTTTTTCGTCCATTTTGGGAGCACCGGTAACGCCGGTCATATGACAAGCCATACATTTGTTGTCATAGATTTCCTTCCCGTGGTCTGCGTTGCCCAATACGGCTTTTACGGCAGCTTCAGCTTTCTCTTTGACTGCTTCGGCTTTTTTCTCAACCTTTTCAGCAGCATTTTTTGTGGCTTCTTTCGCTTTGTTTCCCGTTTCGCCACAACTCACGGAGATGATTGCTATCACAACCACGACTCCTACCATTGTCAATACCTTTTTCATTTTTTATCAAATTATGTGTATAAATAAAGAAGTGGCAAAATTACCACTTCTTCATTAAATAAAACTAATTTTTTCAGAAAAAATTATTTACCTTGTTTTTCTTTCATGACTTGCTTGGTTTTAGCAATCATGTATTGAATGATTTTCTCGGCATTTTCTTTAGATACATGTTGATTCGGCATTGCCAATTTATAACGTTGACGCATCGCTTCGATGTCCGCATCTTTCCGTTTTGAATCCGGGTTGGTAATCCATTCTATCAACCATTCTTTACTTCTACGTTTGTCCACCATAAAGAGGTCCGGTCCGTTGAAATCTTCGCCGAATTTATGACAAGCATTACAACCGTGGTTCAGGAATTCCACTTCTCCCGGCAGGAGGTTGGAAATCTCAATAGCAGAAGGCTTAAAGGCTTGCATTTCATTGTCTTTTTGAATTCTGGCAAGATATGCATCCAAACGTTTCATATCGGCATTGGCATCGAATTTCACGGTCAAATAACCTTGCAGTTGTTGACCTTCGGGAGAAGTCATCACATCCAGCATCAACGGATATTTACCGGCTTTCTCTGCAGTAAACTCGAGCGTTGCCGTTTCACCGGGAACCCAGTGATACATCTTGTCGTAAGAAGCAATCTCATAGACATAGTGATCTAATTTCGTTTGTCCGACATTAGTCAGGTGAATGAGCACTTTTTGTCCTTGATTGACTTCAATGTTGGCAGGTGTAACTTTACCGTCTTTAATCGTTCCGAATACTTCAACCGTATTTCCTTTTACAGTGATTTTTTCTTCGCCGGGTAAGGTTTTGTAGGGAGCTATTTTGTCCGTATTACGGATTGTACCCACTTCGTATTTATCAACGGATTTGAAATTGTTCACGTTAATCAAGGAAGTATAGTGAGGCTCACCCATTGGCAAGGGGAGGTCATAAATAACTTCCGGTTGGTCGGAGGCAATATCTATCAATTGGTGGTTTTGCGGATGCAAAGGTCCTACCGGGTTGAATCTGTCAATAGAAAGTTTATTAAGCGAAACCAAATATTTTCCTTGTGGGTGAATAGCATCTCCGTGAGCGGCTACCAAGTGTCCTACATTATAGTGGGAAGGAACGAAAGCCAAGACTTTGAGATTGATATAATCCCATTTGGTGATTCGGGAGTCCACATAGATAGAGGTATATACAATACCTTTTTTGCTGTCAAATTGGTTGTGGAGAGGTCCGAGACCCACTTCCAAACTACCGTGAAGGGCAGCGTCCAACGGAATTACCGGAATACCGTAGCTATCACGACTTTCAAAGTTTTTGTCGGCAATGGCTTTCATGATTTTGTCATATGAATAAACCCAAGCATGAGAGTCCAATTTTCCGGCAACGATAATATATTTTCCCGTAGGGTCAACATCTACCCCGTGTGGAGATTTGGGCTCCGGAATCAAATACAATAAACCGTATTGAACGGCTTCGTCAATGGTAATCACGTGCATTCCACGAATCACTTTACGACCAATCTTACCGGCTTTAAATAATTCTTCGGCTTTTTTCCAATTGGTTACGTGCAGGTAGTCCACGTCTCTGGACGAACAACCGGCTTCGTAGGGAGGACGTCCGCTTTCGATACCGCCATAATACATTTCGGAACAGAAAGAGTTGGTAAATCCCCAACCGTAGCTTCCCAATTTACCGGCATCCGATAAGTCTTGCGTATAAGGTGGGAACTCAAAAGTAAATGATTTGGAAACGTTCACTTTTCCGGTTTCATTATCAAATTTCCAATACGTCAAACCACCTCTCCAATATTTTTTGAAGTTTGCTTCGGAAAGGGTGTGGTATTTCCGGTCGAAAGGTGCCGGATATTGACAAGCTTCCATAATGTATTCGGAATTGGGAGTAAAGAAACATCCACCGTGATCGGAACGGAAAACAGGGTTGACCACTACTTGTTTCAATTCCCAATCTTTCAATGAAACGATATAGATACGAGGGTTAGCTTTGTCATTGATAGCTGCCCACTTACCATTATAGTCTCCATTGGTTTCGGAATAACCCGGGTGGTGGGTATCACCCCAAAGGATTTCTTCGCCGTCAATAAAACCTTTTTTCATCATATCATAAGATTCCATGCTAAATCCATAACCGTTATACGGTTGCCGGGTGTTGGTAGTAACATATTTCAACATACGCATGGAAGGTACGGTGTACATCGGCATATTACCTTCTTGACCACCGGAATTGAGTGCTACGTATTCGTCTGCAATTTTATCCGGCGTATAGGTTTTGACCGCAGCCAACACATCTTTGGCATTCAAGCCGCGACGTTTTACGACATCTCCGAATGACTCTTTGCCAAAAGGAGCTCCAAATTCAGAAGAACCGGAAGTTTTCCCGCCTTTCTCTCCTCCGCAACTTGAAACGAAAATCGTAGCAAAAGCGAAGAGAAGGCCTAACATTGAATTAATTAAAATTCCACTATTTATTTTTTTCATGATGTTAATTTTTTAATTGTAAAATAAATTTTAGCTATTAAGCTTATTCCTTCTCACCGATTTTTTCAGATAGAAGTTTTTTCGCACGAAGGCCAACATCAGCTGTTTTAACTTGATATTGCCAGTATTGTTCTGCCCACAAGAAAGCATCTTTGTATTTTCCTTCTTTGGCATATTTTTCATGATTTTCTTTGGCGAACGCACCTTTTCCTAATTGGTCAAATGCATCATCTACCAAGGATTTTACGTAAGGATATTTTTCAAAATGGTTATCTTTCAACCATTGTACCACACCATTGATGATATCTTGGGTTTGCTTGATAACTTCGAGTTTGGTTTCATATTGTTTTTTGTACTCTGCCATTTGTTCTTTGGTCAATTTTTCTTCTTTGACTTCGGTGTCCACATAACCTTTAGGTTTGACCAATAACATACCTTCCATTTCCAAGTGAAGTGCAGAACAGAACTCTGTACAATAGTATGGGAATACACCGGCTCTGTCGGCAGTGAAAGTCAAGGAAGCGGTTTTACCCGGCTCAAAACTACCGTGTTTACCATAGGTGTCGATAGTAAATCCGTGGGTTTCATCCTCAGCTCTTTCGAGGTTAGTGAGGTGGAAGGTAACGACATCTCCTTGGTTGACCGTAACAATCTCAGGAGTGATATGCGAACGAATCAAAGTACCGAACACGTGTACGCGGTTTCCTTTGCGTTCGATTTTTTCTTTTCCGGCAACCGTTTTGAATGGAGAAGTTTCTCCCGTACGGCTGTTGGTACCGGTCGGATAGCGGATAATCGGCTTAATGGTAGTGCGTTTCACGGCAACAGAACCATATACATTGGCTTGCGGCAAACTCATCGTGTAGATATCTTGCATATCATCGGATGAAATATCAATCAGATGTTGGAAACTCGGACGAACCGGTCCTACATTCGGATAATTCTTATATAAACCTTCTTTATCTACTACGACCAAATAATTGGAATTAGGTTTAGCAGAGAGACCTTGGGGAGTCATTAATTGACCGGGTTTGAAGGTCAAGTCAATGGAAGGTCCGGTTTTTCTGTCGGCATAATTAAAACGTACCACTTTTTTAGCATCGAAGAGGGATACGAAAGCCGTGTTAGGTCTATAATCAAAAGTTAAATCGGTCGTTTTTGCGCCGAAATCAATTTTTCCCAATTGTTTTCCGGAGAAATCATAGACCAAAGCATTGTTTCCGGAGAGAACAATAAAGCTTTTTCCTTTGGGAGTTACTTTAACCGTAGAAGCGGCAGCCGGCAATTCAATAAATTGAACGGCATCTTTGGCATTGTCATAAGTAACAACGTTAAAATCATTAATTTTTGTTCTGGGAGCGGCAGCCAATTTTTTATAATCGGCAATATAAACGAAATTTTTTCCGTCTTTTTGGGCAACGCCCACTACTTTTCCGTCACTGTCAAATTTACCGGCATCGAAATATCCGAGTGTGTAAGGAGGCAATTCGACAGCAAAAGATTTGTCTTTCAGGATTCTACCTTGATGGTGTCCTTCTTTTCCGGCTTCTTTGAAAGCCCAGAAAGTGATACCGGCTTTCATATCATCCGATTTCACATCCCAAGGGCTGGGGAATTGAGAAGTTTGGATGACATATTCGGTATTTTGTGTTACGGCAACGCCGGGGAAACAACTCAAAAACAAAGGATTGGAAAGAACTTGCTTGGTTTCAAAGTCGTCCAGTCCCATAAGCGCTACACGAGAGTTAGCTCCGTCAGAAAAGAAAGCATATTTTCCATTATACTCACCGTTTTTTTCGGAAAAGGCAGGATAGCGAAAATCCCCGTAGGTGTCAATACGGTCATCCAAAGAGGATTTTTTCAAAAGGAGTGAACTCTCGTCATCATAACCGAAGCCTTGCCATGGCTCAGGAGAGAACAAGCCCACATACTTGTAAATACGCATGGAAGGGAGACCATATACAATCATAGTTCCGGAATTTCCGGTACCTACAAGAGCAAAATACTCATCTCTACCCCCGCGAGGCATAAACGTTTTGACGGCTGCCAGCTTATCTTGGGCATTCAAGCCGCGAGCTTTGAGCACATCATCCACTGTCTGTTGAGCCATCATATCATTTGCCGCAAAGGCAAAGACAATCAGGACTACAAAAGCTTTAAGTAAACTTCTGGAATTTAGTAACATAACTTCATAAATTTGTGAATAAAACAATTATTTAACATTTTTGGGTGCAAATCTACAAATAAAAACAATACGAAAAATAAAAACTATTTAGTCTTTTTTTATAAATTTCATTCGCCATTTGCCATTTGTAACAACATATTTTCTATTGCTCAACTGCCGGCTAATCAATGCAATTCCCAAGATGATCCCGGAGGCCATAAAATCCGCTGTTTTCAGCAAAGGAGGTCCGGTTTCGTTCAAATAGCGGTTGCCGGCAGCTATGCCGGGATACAAGCAACTGAAAATAAAAAATTTGCCTGCCATAAAATACCAATAGGGACGATAAAAACTCAAGATGTGGATACGGCTTTTCAAAACATAAGCGTGGGAAGCGAAAATC
>WFZU01000077.1 GCA_015489405.1 Bacteroidales bacterium | reverse complement strand
CCGGAACAATGATACAATTATTCAATGATACAATTATACAATGGTACGATGGTACAATGATACAATGGTACAATGATTCAATTATACAATGGTACAATGGGTTTATGTATAAAAAGCTCCGTAGGAGTGAAATGTTTGTAGCCCTGCACGGACGTGCAGGGGAAGATTACGCAGTAATAACCGCAGGCGAAATATCGCAAGATTGAAATACGGAGATTGCTGCCCTGCGGAATAGAAAAAATAAGCCGCGAATGCACGAATGCATTTTGCCAGAGGGATTAAGCGGCGAAGCCGCAATTCATTTACCATTGTCTATTCACAATTCACCATTCTCCATTGAAAAAAACGTACCGCAACACGTTTAGCACATGCTCATAACTCTCAAAACAAAAATAAATATTTATTCATTTTAAAAAATATAGAAATTTGCATTTTCGTTGAGAGGATTTAAAAAAAATATTAGAAACAATAAAAAATGAATAGGATATGGAATACAAAGTAGCAATACCAACGGATGACGGATATTCTATTGCGGCTCATTTTGGCAGGACCAAAGGCTTTATGATATTCCGGATTAAAGAGGATGGGGTGATTTCAAAAAATTACGTGGAAAATCATTTTACCGGACATTCTCAGGGGAGGCATTTAGAAGACGGACATTCACATCATCACAATAGCCATTCCGGCATTTTTGCTGCCTTGCACGATACGCAGATAGTGATAGCCGGAGGTATGGGAAGACGTTTGTATGATGATTTTGAGAAGAGGAGGATACAGGTTTTCATAACGAGAGAGCGGGAAATAGAAAAAGCGTTGGATTTATTTCTTCAAAGCCGTTTGGATAATAATCCGGATTCTTGCTGCGAACATTAACGGTTAAGAATACGAATCTTAAGCGACGCTTGGTTGCCGTCTTCATCCGTTACGCTTATTGTATGTTCTCCGAAAGCGGGCTTGACCGCCCATTTATGCGTGTTTTGGGTGTAGCCCAAATATTCCCCGTCGAGATGCCAAAAGACCTTGGTCTCCGGACGGGCGTGGGAGAGTTGTAATATGATTTCTTCCCGGACCCGGTCCAAGCCTTTGGGAATATAAAAAATGGCGTTGTTTTCCGGATAGATAAATTGCATTATTTGCTTTTCCTCTTTCACGCAGTCTTTGCGAAACGGCGGTAACTCCCGGTATTCCGGATGATACATCCGGTAGTAATGTGCCATCACCGGAGGTAAAACAAAACGGTTTTCCGTCTTCATTTCCGAAGGGGAGAGGCAACTGGCATTTACCTGAAATTTTCCCGCAGGGTCTAAATGGATTTTTTTATGATAGGGGCAGAGCAGCGAAAAAACATTGTTTTTACCTGTTTCCACCCGGCGAATATGATTGCAGTAGGGACCTGCCAAGAAGCCCGATTCTTTGCAGGTGGCGACTTCCGTAAGTTCGGAGACAGGTTTTGCAAACCATTCCCCTTTATTGCCCAAGGCATTGAATACCTCAAACATTAGCGGAGCGGCAAAGGAACTGCCGGTCATTCCGTGGCGTCCTTCGCCGTCGGCATTGCCTATCCAGATGCCGACCGTATATTGCGGACTTATCCCGACCGCCCAGGCATCTCGAAAGCCGTAGGAAGTGCCGGTCTTCCAAGCAATATTTCCCGTTCCGGAAAAATATTTCCAGCCGGTCTCTTCTGCCGGACGCACCAACTCCCGCATAGCTTCCAAGGTATTCCATATAGCTGCACAACTGTTGATAAAAGGCTCTTTTGAATATGCTGCCGGAGCTTTGTGTTCCGTCTGCAGCAGGAGGGGGGCGAAGAGGTCGTTCCGGTCATATTGCCGGCTCTCTTGAAAGTGTATTAAGGTTCTACCCCAATAGGAATAGGTCTTGACTAAATCCCATAAACGTACTTCGGCACCGCCGAGGATAATGGAAAGTCCGTAGTGTCCGGCGGCTTGGGTAAAGCTGTTGAAACCGTATGATTTCAGTAGTTCGTAGAAGCGTTCATATCCGAATTTCCGGAGCAAGCGTACGGCAGGCACGTTCAATGAGCGTGCCAAGGCTGTACCGGCGGGGACGGCACCTTCGTAGTGCAAAGAGAAATTTTGCGGGGCGAAACTGCCTATTCGCGTGGGAATATCAGCTGCCAATTGGTGGGGCAAAATGCTGCCTTCGTCCAGCATTGCGGCATACAAAAAGGGCTTTAAGATGCTTCCCGAACTGCGTTTTGCCTCAATCAAATCCACGGCATAGGAATGGGCATTGTGAATGGGCTTGGCTACCGGACTGTTGCCGGTATAGCAGCGTACCTTTCCACTTTCCGTTTCCACGACCATAACCGCGAGATTGTATATTTTGTTGGCTTGCAATTTTTGGAGGTAATTTTGTGCCAATGCATTGATTTTCTGTTGGACGAAATAGTCAATATGCGTACGCAATTGTTTGCCCCCGCAGCTATTGTGAAGGCGTTGGAGAAGGTGATAGGCAAGCTTGGGTAGTGGGCGGGGAGCGGGGGGCACGGGTTCAGAGAGTGCCAGTGTGAAAGTCGTGGAATCAATGATATGTGCATGGAGCAATTGTTGCAAAAGCCGGTTGCGTTTCTTTTTCAGCTGCGTGTGCCGTTTTCCCGGATAGATGAGGGCAGGGGCATTGGGGAGCACTGCCAGACAGGCGGATTCCGCCCACGACAGTTGATGGGGAGGGCGTCCGAAATAGCGGTATGAGGCTGCCGCAAGTCCTACGGTGTTGCCCCCGAAAGGTGCGTTGGCAGCATAATGTTGGAGAATCTCTTCTTTGGAATATTTCAATTCCATGGCAAGAGCATTGAATATTTCTTGGATTTTTGTCCACAAACTTCTGTCGTTTTGTTTCCGGCAGAGGCGGACGAGTTGCATCGTCAGTGTACTGCCTCCGCTGACAATTTTACCCGCAGCAATATCTTGCCGTGCGGCACGTACAATAGCAAAAGGATTCACGCCGGGATGTTGATAAAAATGACGGTCTTCAAATTGAAGAAGACATTGTTTAAACTTGTAAGGCACACTGTCCGGCAAAGGAAAACGCCATTGCTCATCATCCGCTATTTTTGCCCCGAGCAGTTGTCCGTCCGTGGCATAAATGACCGTGGAGTAGGAGAGGCGGGGAAATTGAAAACGCCCTGCCAATAAGGCAATAACTGCCAACAGCGACAGGCTGAGAAAGAGGAACATCCGTTGGACGGCAGAATAGCTTTTCATTGGGCGTGAATATCATTGATAAACAGGGAGATACTAAGGATTAGCAGGGGGTAAAATTCGTTTTCGTCTTCCGGACACCGGGGGCTAAATGGTGTTTGTCCATAAAGTCGGGAGTCTATGCTGGAATGTTCATGAACAAGGCTTGCGAAATACTCAAAATCAAGGAGTTGACTTTTGTCAATGTGATGCATTGAGCTTGCCGAAAAGACTGTTTTGAGTATGAGCGTAACGCAGTTATTGGACATTATAGACAGACTCTAAAGATACAAATAGACAAGCTTTTTGGTCTCAAAAAAATCTTCTTTAAAATACGTACTGATATTTTCGATACGGTAATACCATTGGGGAGGCAATGCACTCAATTCCGTGTCCAGTTCCCCTCCCTTGAGATAAAGGATGCCGTTTTTAATTTCATTTTTGTGTTGGCGACCGATTAAATGTGCGGAAAGTTCAATAAAACGGGGAAGGCGGGTTACGGCACGGCTCACGATGAAATCATAGCGGTCTTGGACTTGTTCGGCACGAATTTGCGATGCGGTGGCATTTCTCAACTCAACAGCCTTAATAATTTCGTTGACTACACGAATTTTTTTCCCTATGGAATCAATGAGGTGAAACCTTACTTGCGGAAACAGGATTGCCAAGGGGATGCCCGGGAAGCCGCCACCGGTGCCGATATCGATTATCTGCGTACCGGGCACAAATTGAATAAATTTGGCTATTGCCAATGAGTGCAGAATATGCTTTTCGTAGAGAGCGTCAATATCTTTACGGGAAATAAGGTTGATTTTGCTGTTCCAGTCGCGATAAAGTGCGCCGAGCGCTTCCAATTGACGGATTTGTTGCGCATCGAGTCCGGGGAAATAGGTCGTTATTTGTTTCATCTGTAAGATATTTACGATATGCCGTTTAGCGGAAAGGCTTGCCTGCTTTTGTACAAGAAAAACCGTGGGAAGCATAGGCGACTTCCCACGATTAGGGTTTCTTTTCCGCACGGGAATTTTATTCCGGCATACGGAAAAAAAGGTTTATTCTTCTTTATTGGACAATTCGCCGAAATATTTATAAAAATAGGTAATGGTTTCAATTCCGTTGAAAAATTGTTTCAAGGGATAATTTTCATTCGGAGAATGAATCGCATCACTTTCCAGTCCGAAGCCCATCAATACCGATTTGATGCCCAAAACTTCTTCAAACGTAGAGATGATGGGGATACTGCCGCCGCTACGTACCGGAATCGGTTTTTTCCCATAGGTCTCTTCATAGGCTTTTTCCGCTGCCTTGTAGGCGGGAATGTCTATCGGGCAGACGTAACCTTGTCCGCCGTGAAGCACTTTTACCTTGACATCCACGGATTTAGGGGCAATTTTTTTGAAATGTTTTTTGAAAAGTTTTCCGATTTTCACGTGGTCTTGGTGGGGTACCAGGCGCATA
Source organism: Bacteroidales bacterium (assembly GCA_015489405.1). GTDB lineage: Bacteria > Bacteroidota > Bacteroidia > Bacteroidales > S143-32 > S143-32. Next base: position 1,207 of record WFZU01000077.1, on the reverse strand, counting down.
GATATTTTTGCATACGCTTTGGAGGGGATGACGGTCTTGGCACCTTCGCCGGTGTAGCCTCCCCAGATGCCGTTTACGTCCAGCGAAGGACGGATACCGGTGCGTTCGATGGTCGTATAGCCTTTTTCGCCGTGAAGGCGTTTGATATCCAAAGCTTCTTTGTATTTTTTCTTTGAGAAAGGCGCTTTGTTGAGCAATTTCCGTTCTTTTTTGTGCACCTTTTCCACATCTTTGTAAAAACCGGGAATGGTGATACGGTTCTTCTTGTCGTGTAGCGAGGCTATCATTTTCGTCAGAATGTTGATAGGATTGGCTACGGCTCCGCCGAAAAGTCCGGAATGCAGGTCTTTGTTGGGACCGGTAACTTCCACTTCCACGTATGTCAATCCGCGAAGTCCCGTCGTAATGGAAGGGGTGTCTTCGTCAATCATTCCCGTGTCCGAGACGAGGATGATGTCGGCTGCCAACATATCCTTATGCTCTGCTGCCCATTTGCCGAGGCTGGGCGAACCGATTTCTTCTTCCCCTTCGATCATAAATTTTACATTGACCGGCAATTGGTCTGTCTTGACCAAATATTCAAAGGCTTTGGCGTGCATAAAAGCCTGTCCTTTGTCGTCGTCGGCTCCGCGTGCGAAAATATGTCCGTCTCTGATTTCCGGTTCAAAAGGAGGGCTTGTCCACAAATCCAGCGGATCGACCGGCATCACGTCATAATGACCGTAAATCAAGACGGTCGGCAATTTCTCATCAATAATTTTCTCACCATAGACTACGGGGTTGCCGTCGGTCTTCATAACTTCTGCTTTACCGGCTCCCGCTTGGAGCATCATTTCTTTCCAATAGTTGGCGGCTTTGACCATATCTTCTTTGTGTGCTTCTTCCGAACTGATGGACGGAATGCGAATAAGACCGAATAATTCTTCCAAAAACCGGTCTTTATTTTCTTCAATGTATGCTTTAATTGTACTCATAAATTATGTGTTTTTTTAATTTTGGCAAAGGTATGAAATTTTTTTAATTATGAATTATGAATTATGAATTTTGCGGGGGACACGGATTATTTTTGATTATGCCGCGAATGTGCGAATTTTTATTTTGTTGTGAGTGGATAATGATTAGTTGTTAATGGTGAATGGTTAATGGTAAATGAATTGCGGCTTGCCGCAAAATCCCTCTGGCAAAATTCATTCGCGCATTCGTGGCT
>WFZU01000076.1 GCA_015489405.1 Bacteroidales bacterium | reverse complement strand
GTTTATAACCAAGGGATAAGGTCTCTTTTTTTAATTAGAGCTTGCCTATAATATCCAATAACTGCGTTACGCTCATACTCAAAACTTCATTGACAAAAGTCAACCCCTTTGTTTTCAGAACTTCACGAGCCCTGCCTGTGCATACGGCAGACAGCCTTGAATTCGAACATTACAGACAAACGCTCACATACAAGCAGGGAAGCATTATAAACTGCTATTTTCCGTTTTTAATCGGATATTCCGGCACGGGTGGAAGACCTTCCGGCCATTTTTTCAGTTCTTCCATAATGACCTCAATAGCTTTATTCAGTTGCTGATCCTCTCCGGCATATTCCTTGGACGGGTCGTTGTCAATGTCAATATCCGGCTCTACCCCGTGTCCTTCTATCACAAACTTTTTCAGGTCGGCATCGTAATGCGCAAATTCGGGACGGTGAAGACTGGCGCCATCAATGAAAGGCAGCGAACCGCGAATACCTACCACACCTCCCCATGTCCTGCGTCCGATTACTTTCCCGATTTTATACTTTTTAAATTGGTAGGGGAATAAATCCCCGTCGGAAGCAGAATACTTATCCACTAACAATACCTTGGGACCATACATCATTTCCGAAGGTTTAGTGTGAGGCTCACCATTGCGCATAATGGTCATCAAGCCCAACTCCCTTCTCAAACGTTCGATAATCATCGGAGAGACATTTCCGCCTCCGTTTCCGCGGTCATCAATAATCAAAGCCCTTTTGTTCAGTTGGGGATAGAAATATTTGACAAACTCATTCAAGCCGTCCACGCCCATATCCGGAATATGAATATAGCCCACTTGTCCATTGGTAGCTTCATTGACTTTGCGCACATTTTCGCGCACCCAATTGAAATAATACAAAGCACTTTCATCAGCAATCGGTTTTACGATAACTTTCCAAGCACCTTCGGGTTTGGGACGGTCGTTGAGTGTCAATTCCGTTTCCTTTCCGGCTAAACCGATCAGGAGCGTATAAATATTGGAAGTCTCGTTGGTGGGTTGGTCATTGACTGCAAGGATATAATCACCTTCGTGAGCATTCACACCGGGTTCGGTGAGCGGAGAATAGGTTTTTTGTGTCCAGTTTTCGCCTTTGAGAATCTTCGCAATTTTGAAATAGCCGGATTTGTCCGGGACAATCTCCGCTCCGAGCAATCCCATAGGAATACGTTCCGGTTCGGGCTTATCTCCTCCGTTTACGTAAGCGTGTCCGGTAGTCAATTCACCGATCATCTCACCGATGATATAGTTTAAGTCGTTCCGGTTGTTGACATAAGCGACCAGCGGTTCATATTTCTCATAAATGGATTGCCAATCGATGCCATGCATATTCGGGTCATAGAAGAAATCCCGCATTTGACGCCACGACTCGGTATAAATCTGATGCCACTCACGATGCAAATCCACCCACACTTGCATATTGGAAATATTAACTTCCTTCGAGAGATTTGCTTTCCCTTTGGGAAGATCTACGACATAGTACTTCCCTTTTTTGACAATAAGCATTTTTTTCGTGTCAAAAGAGATATTAAATGAATAGGCGTCCGCAATCTTGCTTTCTTTCTTTTTCTCGATGTCATAGACTTTGATTTTTGCTCCTCCGCTTTTGCGGTTACTGCTTACATAGTAAACTTGCTTTCCAACAATACGGAGTCCCCAATAATTCCCGGCAGAAACCGGCAAGCCGACAATCCTATCCATAATACCCTCAAAATCAATTTGTATCTGCAAGTCTTCGGGCTCATCATTTTTGCCGGACGGCTTTTCCTCATCCTCCATACTCACTTCATCATTTTGAGGTGCGAAAGGGTTGGGAGCATCTTTTTGCAAAAGCACAAAAAATATTTTATCCATATCCACATAAGCATGATTCCATTCCGTATAAGAATAGATAGGATGAAAATCGCGCGAAGAGGTGAAGAAAAGATATTTCCCGTCGGGACTGAAAGCCGGTCCGGAAGAACGATACCATGTATCCGTAACCGCTTTGCTCTCTTTGGTTTCGACATTGTAAACAAATACCTGACTCATTCCCCGGTTTACAGGCTTGGAAAAAGCTATCCAACGGCTGTCCGGCGACCACGTAAAATCATAATATTCGCGGTCCGGATTTTGATCCACCAAAACCACCTCTTTGGTCTCTATATCCACATATCGGAGACGTTGTTTTTTGTCCGACCAAAGTATTTTTTTACTATCCGGCGACCAGGCAATGGAATACTTATAGGTGTCGGCACCGCTCGTTAGCTGAACCGCCTCCTCGCTTACGTCCTGTTTTTTGATGTATATCTCCGTCTCACCGCTTTGGTCGGATACGTAGGCAATATATTTTCCGTCGGGAGACCAAGCCACATCACGTTCGTGTACCCCCGGAGTCTGCGTAAGTTTTCGCGTAAAACCGTGCTTTACCGGGACCGTATAGACATCGCCGCGAGCGCCGAAAACAATTCTTTTCCCGTCGGGAGAAAGATCGTAAGAACCGATATTTTTAGAAGCATCTTTTTGGCTAGCCCTTCCGTAAATCATATCATTGGCAATCCTTATCTCAAGCTTTTCAGCTTTCTCCGTAGCCAAATCAAAACGGTAGATATAGCCACCGTTTTCAAAGACTATCGCATCCTTACCAAGCGAAGGGAATTTAATATCATAATTGGTAAAGTCCGTAACTTTACGTGTATCTCCTGTTTTCAAATCATAGACAAACATATTCATCGTGCGATCGCGGTCAGACAGAAAATAAATTTTGTCCCCGTACCACATCGGGAAAATATCTTGCGCATCGTTGTGCGTAATATTTTTGGTCGTTTTTGTTTTAAAATCGTGTATCCAGACGTCATCCGCCATTCCCCCGCGATAATATTTCCAGGTGCGGAACTCCCGCATCACACGATTGTAAGCCATTTTGGACTTATCGGCATTGAAAGAACAAAAGCCCCCCTCGGGCAGTGGCAGTTCCTCTTCCATTCCCCCGTGAATATTGATAGCATAGAGTTGTCCTTTGAAAGAATTAAAAGATTTTTTGCGCGAGCGAAAAATTATAGTTTCATTATCTTTCCACGTCAAAACGATATTGTTGGGTCCCATACGGTCTGAAATATCATCCCGGTGCAAGGTCGCCGTATAAGTCAATCTTTGTGGGATTCCGCCCCCTGCGGGAATAACAAATACTTCCGTATTGCCATCATATTGTCCGGTGAAAGCAATATATTTCCCGTCGGGAGAAAAGCGGGCAAACATCTCATACCCCTTTCCCGAAGTCAGTTTTCGCGCCAAACCGCCGTTTCGACTTACCGTGTACAAATCACCGGCATAGGTAAACACCACTTGGTCTCCGTGAATTGCCGGAAACCTCAACAAACGCGCTTCTTGCTGCGCAAAATTCATCATTGAAAATGTCATAAACATCAAGCTTAATAATATCTTATTCATCGCAATATAAATTATATTTGAGCCGGCAAAATTACATTAATCCAGGGATACATTTCCATAATTCCTTGTTTTTTGTTAACGGGACCACTTGTGTTGACTTTGAACAAGAAAATCTATTGTTTTTTAGAGGGGATTGTTCAGCGTAAGGGGATAAAGTATTTTTTTGGTATTTTTAAAGGCGAATGCGGTGCGGCTCGCCGCAAAACTCCCCTCTATCAAGCGAGGTGCTGAGCCTGCCGAAGCAAGGGGGTGCGGTGGGATTGCGGGATCGGCGGGGGTGTGTCTTTTTTCAATTATGAATTACGAATTATAAATTACGAATTTTGCGGAGGGACACGGATTATTTTTGATTATGCCACGAATGCACGAATTTTTATTTTGTCGTGAATAGATAATGCTTAGTGGTTAGTGGATAATGCAGAATTATGAATTTTGAATTACGAATGAATTTTTCCCATTCCGCAGGGCAGCGACCCTTCGTTTTCCAATCTTGCAATATTTCGCCTGCGGTTATTTCTGCGTTCTTTTACCCTGCACGTCCGTACAGGGCTACAAAGATTTCACTCCAACGGAGAGGCGTTTTTCAATGGACAATGTAGAATTGAGAATTGCGGCTTCACCGCAAAATCTCCGTGGTTAAACCCTGTATAACTCACCCCATTCATTGTATAATTGTACCATTGTATCATTGTACCATCGTATCATTGTACCATTGCACCATTGTATAATTGAATAATTGTATCATTGCACCATTGTACCATTGTATAATTGTACCATTGCACCATTGTATCATTGAATAATTGTATCATCATTCCAATAAGGTAATGGTAAAATCGCATTCTCCTGTGAGAAAATTCATACATTCGTGGTAATAGACAGAGAAAGAAGTCTCCGGTTCACTCATCACTTTCCGTAACATTCTTGCAATTGTCACTATAAACACGGTCAATCAACAGATGCCGGGGGTCAATGCCGGCGCGTGCCGGAAGACTATCCAAGACAAAAGAAAACTGCGTCCTCTCTTGCGTTATCTTTACCCTTTTTTGAAAGAGCAATCGTTTTTCATCTTGGTCTGCAAAAAATCCAATATCCACCCAATCGTGAATGGGTAAAGGTCGTTCATTTCCAAGTGTATCCGCTTGCATCTTACGCGCTTCAACATCAAGCTGCAAAGCATATTTTCCATTTTCCAAAGGCTTGTAGGTCGCATTTAACAAGCGATTGTCATAGAGCACTATATTTTTCAATCCGTCGTCTATCAAATATTTCATTGAGTCCGGCACTTCCGCTTCGAGATAGCGCAAAAAATCAAGAGAAGCCGGATAAGGAGGTTTACGATATCTATATTCGTTTAGGAAATTCCGCAAGGCGCTGTTTACGCTTTCTTCACCGATATAGTCCTGCAAGGCATAGAGGATGACACTTCCCTTTCCGTAGTGGATATAGCTTTGATTTTCGACCTTATACAAAGGCAATTCCTTTGAAATTTCGCTGCTGCGTCCTTTCAAATAGCGGTCGTGGTCATATTTCAAAAAGGTTCTCATCCGCATCGGGTCCCGCACGGCATTTTTCATCGTCATCAAAGAGGAATATTCGGCAAAACTCTCGCTCAACATTGTAGCCCCTTGCATCCATGCACCGACAACTTGATGCGCCCACCATTGATGAGCCATTTCGTGCGCTATCACCGCATCTACAATACTGTTTTTCGTCTCATCTTCGAGATTGGTAACAAATCCCAAGGCTTCGGAATAGGGCATCGTTCCCGGAAAAGCTTGTGCGAAAGACGCATAACGGGGAAATTCTATGATACGGCACTGACGGTGAAAATACGGACCGAAATGTTGTGTATAATAATCCAAAGAACGTTTGACCGCAGCTATCATTTTAGGTACATTCTTTCCGTGATCCAGATGATAATAGACCTCTATATCTACATCCTTCCAACGTTCTTTCGCCACCCGGTAACGCGCCGAAACAAATGAACAGAAATGCTGAGAAGGATGATCCAACACATAGTGATAATGATTTCTTCCGTTTTCCGTCCATTTTTCCCGGAGGCTTCCCGGAGCTACCGCAATCTGATCTCCGGCAGTGGAAATCGTTGTTTCTACCGGGATAAAATCGGAACGACCGAAAGTCAAATAATTTTTTTGACGATTAAGACTATCCGCCTCATTAAGAGGAGGCATCCTTTCGGCAGCAGGAAGTCCATATTTCTTTCGCTTATTTTTATCACGCAATTCATAAGCCGGATTATATCCGAGGGAAGGCAAAATATCCATATTGTTGAGGAAAGTACCGTTTTTTACAATTTTTGTATTGCCACGCCCATTCTCGAAGCCTTGCGTAACATATTTCGCCTGAATTTCTATGCTTATCAAAGCGCCCGGCGGCAAAGCCGTATCAAGGCGGTATATCCTGTAATGGTATATCGTATCATTCAACACAAGGGTGCTATTAGGAATGGAAATCCGGGTTTCCCAATTTTCATTTAAGACAAAATGCAATGAATCGATAGGGCGTTGGGTTTCGTTCGTGAGACGGAGAAAAGCTATGACATTTACATCTCTCCGGTACGGGAAAATATCAATAAAATACTTGGCTTCGCTAATTTTCGGGAGGGGTACATTCTCATATTTCTTGTATTTTTGCTCATATCCGGCAGCGAGTTTATCCTGTTCATTACTTGTTTTGTACGGGTTTAGGATTTGTGTATTGTAATAAACGAAGCCGGCTACCGAAATAAAAATCAAGCCGGCAATGCTCAAAGAAATCAGCAATCCGGGCGTCAGCCGTTGCTTTGCCGAACGCAACCGCTCTTGCAAAGAGGAAGATAAACCCCGTTCGCCGGAAAGTCCTGCCAAAAGTAAGAAAAGAATAGCAAACAGACTCCAATAAACGGCAAACCATATAGCCCCCTGCAATCCGGGACCAAAAGCATTCATATCCGAATAACGTATGGAGGGAGCCCCTCCAATAGCAAGCATATTGCTTTCTATATGAAGCAACTGCATTACAAAGGGCCAAATAAAAACCACCAACACGGAAACAAAATAGGAAAGATACTTATGATTTAACAAAACTTGGATAGCGATCATCACCGCACTCCACACAAAATAAAGCGGGAGTTTGGAATACACAAAATCAAGGAGATACACGGGCAATTCGATATGCCAATAGGCGTGAGTCAATTGATAGACTATTCCGCAAAAGATGAGAAAGAGATGTAAAAGAGCTGCCAAGCCCGTCAAAGACAAGACTTTGGAAAAAAGAGAAATAAAACTATCGTGAGGCGTCGCATCTATAACTTCATTAATCTTAACTTCCCGGTCCATCCATATCAACTCACCGCTAAAAAAGACAATCACAATAATCACGAACAAATCCGCCGAATTGGAAACAATATCCAGTACCTTATAGGTGATAGGATAGGACTGCAAGCCCATATAATCAAAGCCGAATTGCAGATTGAGAAACAATTGAATAGCCGAAAAAATAAGCAGAATTTTGAACGTTACGCTCTTCGTCATCAGGCGCAAATGCATTCGCATAAAACTTTTGGCTTGCAAAAGATGCGTATAAAAACCGGAAATACTGTGAAGCACCGGCAACTCAAAAACGAGATTAGGATTGTGTTTTTGCCTTTTTATTTTCTTGACTTTGCGGGTTTTGCTCTGAAACGAGAAGCGAACATAAGCAAACCATAAAATCAACGCTCCTACGGCAGTCCACAAGAGACGATTGAGCAAGAGTAAACCGGAAAACGGAGGCACCAAGGTATTTTTCTCCGCAGGCGTAAAATATTTTGCATACGTGATAAAGGTACGAATCCCGAAGCTATCCAAAAGTGCTCCGGCAGTTTCATTATCCAAATCCGAAATCAATGTTCCGGCAATTATGTACACAATAATAATTCCCATTGCCCCGACAAAAGAAACGACAGTACTCTTCCATATATTCGCCAAGGCGAAAATTACGGCACCGGCGAAAAACATATTCGGCAATACAAAAAGGAAATAATTGTGCAAAAAGATATCAACGTGCAAACTTCCAAAGCGTGAAGCCTCCGCCCATCCGGCAAGCGGAGCGATATACGTTCCCAAAACAACTCCGGCAAATACCCCCAGGAGGGGAAATGTGGATGCCACTAATGCAGCTGAGAAACGTCCGAAAAAATAGGCGGATTTACGCAAGGGGGTACTGAAAAGAATTTCATTAAAATTGCTGAGGTAATCCCGCAAGGCAGCGTTGTTGAAAAAAGCAGCCGCTATCAACAATCCGAAGATACTCATGATTGTCGTATAAAACGTTATGATATAAGGTGCATTGCGGTGAATATTACCAACTGCTCCACCGATGCGTATATTGTCGCTCGAGACTGCCCCAAACACCAGTAACGTCATCAACAAAAAGAAAACATATACCATCGGTGCTTTAAAAATCGTCTTCAACTCGCGGATAAAAAAGGTGTTGAACATAAGGAAAGAAGTTTTAGGCTTAAACCAAGTATTTTTGCGTATTGATTTTCGTAAAAAAGACATCTTCCAGACTCGGTTTGACTGCAATAAAGCCTTCTCCGGGAGGAGTATCACTCAAAATATGAATCAGCGGGCGACCGCTTACCATTTTATTGGAAATTACGGCATACTCAGCCGCATACTGCGGGAGTGCGGAGCGTTCTATCATTTTCTCAAAGACTCTGCCCTGCAGTTCGCCAATAGCATTTTGGGGCGTACCGGAATATACGATTCGCCCTTCATTCATAATTGCCATACGCGTGCATAATTCACGTACATCGTCCACAATATGGGTCGAAAGAATTACAATCACCTCCTCCCCCACATCCGCCAATAAATTGTAAAAACGATTGCGTTCTCCCGGGTCCAAACCGGCGGTAGGTTCATCAACAATTATCAATTTCGGATTACCGATAAGCGATTGGGCGATGCCGATACGCTGCTTCATTCCTCCGGAGAAACTTTTCACATTTTTATTACGGTCGGCATATAAATTGACCTTGTCGAGGAGATAGTTGACCAACTGTTTTCGCTCGGAGGTATTAACAATCCCTTTCAAA
>WFZU01000075.1 GCA_015489405.1 Bacteroidales bacterium | reverse complement strand
GGTCGGAGAATTGTAAAGTGTCCAGTCCGTGGGCAAGAAAATCTTTGAAAAACGCCTTCGCTTTGCGGGGAGAAATTTTCCCGATAAGCGCCGCCTCATTGCTCATTCGCTTTTGCTGCAACAGGCTTCCGTCATATTTCAGTATGTAGGTGGTCATTTGGTTGGCAAATCCGCCTCCGGAGCCGAAAGTAATGTCATTTCCGGCAAACTGCCGAAGCTCTTTGGAGGTGCTGCACGAAGCGAATAAACCTAATAATAGAAGGAGGTAGGTGATTCTTTTCATATGTGTATATTTTTTATGTTGCAGCAAAGATAGAAATTTTTTCTTAAATGAATAGGTTTTTATTATTTTTTGTTCCGGTCGTATTTGCTTTTTGAATTGCTTTACCTTTGCTGTCAAAAAAATAGAATGAAAATTCATGATATGATAGGGAGGACGATAAGCCTGCACAAGCCGGTCGAACGGATTGTCTCCTTGATTCCTTCCATTACGGAAACCCTCTTTGAATTGGGGTTGGGAGAAAAAATAGTGGGGATAACCACGTATTGCATTCATCCCGAAGGGAAATTGGACAATATCCACAGGATAGGAGGGACGAAAAATCCCAACATTCGTAAAATAGCCTCTCTGTCGCCGGATATTATCATCGCCGATAAAAATGAAAACAGGAAAGAGAAAGTAGAGGAATTGATGAAAATAGCTCCGGTGTATGTCATTGAGGTGAATAATTTTGATGATGCCTTGAAAATGATAAGCCGTTTGGCAGAAATATTTGACAAGGCTAAGGAAGCTAACGGGCTTATTGAAGAGATTAATGACGGCTTTGCCGAACTGCATATTTCCCGCAGGGGCAAAAAAGTTTTTTTCCCCATTTGGAAAAATCCCTGTATGAGTATCAACCGGGATACTTTTATTCATTCGATGATCGAAAAGTTGGGATATACGAATCTCTGCGCCGGCTATGGTGAACATTATCCGGTCATCACCGGGGAGCAAATGGAAAAGATGAATCCGGATTATGTCTTTCTTCCGTCCGAGCCTTGCAGCTACAAACCGGAGGATGTCGAAGACTGCAAACGCATATTTCCTGCCGCCAAAGTGCTTCCGGTTGATGGTCAGATGTTTGCCTGGTATGGGGCAAGAATGAAATATGCCGCCCGTTATTTCGTGGAATTGATTCCTTGATATGCCTTTCTTTGTATTTGTTGGGGCGTTTCAAAGTCGCTGGTAATCAGCTGTTTGTGTTCGTTTTAATCATTTTTAAGTCTTTGGGAAAATAAAAATTTTTTCCGTGAATAAAATCGTACTACATTTGTAAAAAAAATTGTGATGAGTGATAGCTTAGTCATTATCCCTACATATAATGAGAAGGAAAACATTGAAAAAATCATTCGTAAAGTTTTCTCTTTGAATGAAGGATTCCATGTCTTGATTATTGAGGATAACTCCCCCGATGGCACGGCAGCTATTGTAAAAAAATTGATTCCCGAATTTGAGAATCAACTTTTTATAGAGGAGCGGAAAGGGAAACTGGGGCTGGGAACAGCTTATGTGCACGGATTTAAATGGGCGCTCCGAAGGGGATATCAATATATTTTGGAGATGGATGCGGATTTCTCTCACAATCCGGAGGACTTGGTGAGACTGCGTGAGGCTTGTCGTAACGGAGCAGACGTAGCTGTAGGGTCCCGGTACGTCAAAGGGGTAAGTGTCGTCTATTGGCCTATGGGCAGAATATTAATGTCTTTCTTCGCTTCCAAATATGTAAAGTTCGTTACCGGGCTTAATATCACGGACACCACTGCCGGATTTGTCTGCTATAGCCGGGAGGTTCTCGAGAATATCGGTTTGGATAACATTAAATTTGTAGGCTATGCTTTCCAAGTGGAAATGAAATATAAATCGTGGAAAATGGGCTATCGCATTGAAGAAGTTCCTATTATTTTTACCGACAGAACCGAAGGAACATCCAAGATGAACAGCAGCATTTTTAAAGAAGCGGTGTGGGGGGTCATACAACTTCGCCTTATGGCTATGACGGGGAAAATAAAAAATAAAAAAGATTCCCGGTAGCGATAATTATTTTTTTATTACTTTTGCAGGGCATTCTCGAGTGATAATTTTGATATGAAGAGATTTCTGGTTTTTTTACTTCTTTTTATGGCTGTCCTTGACTTCTATGGGCAAGATAGCTACTTCAGTCAATATTATACTGCTCCGATGTTTAACAATCCCGCCAATACAGGTTATTACAAAGGGGTGAAAGTCAGGACACAATATCACGACCAGTGGAGGCAAATCAATACGCGTACCAAGAGTGTGAATCTCAGTCTTGATTTTTCCGGCAGGGAACTGCCCGGAGGAGGTGGCGTAGGCTTGATGATAAGCTCGCAGCCGGAATTTTACGGTATCATAAAAAATAGTTTGGGGCTTGCCGCTTCCTCCCGCATTCAGTTGAGTGAAAATTGGGTGGCGCAGTTTGGATTTAGCGGTTTTTTTGTCCAACAATCCACGGATTTGGATGCCGACAATTATATTTGGAGCAAACAGCTTGATGACCGTCACGGATTCTTGTTCCCTTCGCTCCCCGTCAGTCACAGAACGCGTATCTATTACCGGAATTATGTTGATTTGAATATCGGCGGGGTCTTGGGCTACGAAACCGAATATCGTGCTGCACGCATCGGGCTTGCCATTCATCACGCTACCCATCCCAATGTGGCATTCTTTAAGGGCGATGATATCCGCCTTCCGTTGCGTTATACCTTGAATGGTGATTTTGCTTTTATCTCGCCGCGAAATATCTACGGATTTTCATACCATCCTTCGTTTATGTTGGAGTTGCAAGGTAATATACCCAATATCAATTTCGGAATGAATATCTCGAAAAGTATTTTCTATGCCGGTATTTTTTACCATCAATCTTCTATAGAGTACTCGTTTAAGACGATTATTCCGGATATGGGGGTGGTCATTCCGTTGAATGACAAAACGCAACGTTTGAAAATCGGCTATAGCTATGAAATTCCTTTGCAAGTAGCGGGTGCAATAGGAGGCGTGCACGAAATTACGTTACGCTTTGAATATGATGCTTTCCAACTTGTGAAATCTTGGAAATATTATCCTATCGGAAATCCCGACTTGAAAAAATTAAGACGCTTTTTATAGCAAATCTTTCAGACTTTCCAATAATACAATCATCTCCACCCATTTACGGCTGTTGAAATCAGCGTTCGTTTTAGCTTCTTCGACTACAGGGAGAAAAGTTTGCTTGTCCAGTAAAAATCTATTGCCGCGGTATTCCACCTCATAGAGTTCGCCGGTGATGTTTATTTTAGTCTCATCTCCCGATAAATTTTTGTAAAAAATAGAAGTCTCCGAGGCTAAATAATAGCAATCAACATCATTTTGGTATGCGGTAAAATGCAAGTATAAATGCGGTTTTTCTCTGTAAGGGGCACCCGAAGTCGGGCAAAAGGTATTACAGTTGCCACATTCATTACACCAGTCGGCAAGATGGACGATTTGGTGTTGCTGCTTGATTCCAAAAGGGGAAACGGGAGCGATATGTTCTTCCCCGTCTTGAATGGAAATATGATAGACCGGATAAGATTTGATTTCCGCGTCAAAAGCAAAAAGCGCTAAATTGGGACAAACCGTTGTGCAGATATTGCACACTTCATCGCAAAGTAGGCAGCGCTTCGCTTCTTGCATTGCTTGTTCCGGCGAATAGGTGGCGGACAGAAGATGGAAATTGTGTCTTTGGTCCAAAGGCAATGTTTCGACGGGTACCCGTGGCATTTTGGTATTTCTTTTCTCAAAATGCCATGTTTTACTTTGTGTTTCCCTGTCCATGGGAAAGTCCGTTTCCGGTAGGATGCCGTTCTTGGCGGCAATTTCGTGGGCAACATTCTTGCCGTCGGCTACCGCCTGAATGATGGACAATCCACCGTTTAAGGCATCGCCACCAATGTAAACGACCTCATCCCGGGTGTGGATATCATTTTTTGAATCCGGCAATAATGACGGGTCAAGAAAATCCAATACTTTCGATTGTCCGAATGCCGGAATGACCAAATCCGCCTCAAATTCAACGTATTCACCCGGAACCGGAACCGGTTTTCGCCGTCCGTCTGCGCCTTTCTCTCCCAGCTTCATTCGCTGCATTTTTACGGCAACAACGCTTCCGTCACTTCCTGTAATTTCTACCGGTGCAATCAATTCTTCTACGATGACACCTTCCTCCAAGACCTCTTTGATCTCTTCTTTGTCGGCAGGCATCTCTTGCAAAGTCCGCCGGTACAACAGGCGTACGGTTCCGCCTTTTTGGAGAAGGCGAAATGCCGTGCGGGCAGCATCCATAGCTGTGTTTCCTCCGCCGAAAATAACAATATTCCGGTATCTCTTTTCAATCTTATTTGCTTTCACCTGAAAAAGAAATTGCAGCGGGTCTATCACACCGTCCAGATCAATTCCCGGAATAGCTACCTGTTTGGCTTTTTGCGCTCCGGCAGCAATGTAAATGTAATCGAAAGTTTCCCGCAAGCCTTGGAACTTTTTCTTATCGACCCGGTAATTGTAGTGGATTTCTATTTCTGTACTCAAAATCCGTTCGATGTCTTTATTCCATTCTTCATCCGGCAAGCGGAAATGGGGTATCGCTCCACTGACCATTCCGCCGGTTTTTGATTTCATCTCAAAGATTTCCACTTCAAAACCTGCCTTACGAAGATAATAGGCAGCGCTGAGTCCGGACACGCCGGCACCGATTACGGCTACCTTTTTATTCACGGAGAGAGAATTAGGTCTTTCCTGCTTATTTCCCACATATTGGGAAACAAAACGTTTTATTCCCCGGATATTGACGGATTCGTCATAGTTGATGCGGGTGCAGCGTAGATGACAACGGTGATCACAAACCATTCCGGTGGTATGAGGAAAAGGATTTTGAGCAACAATTACCCGGTAAGCCTTCTCAAATTCTCCGCGAGCCGTGTAATACATATAGCCGGGGACATCTTGGTCTGTGGCACAATTTTCTACGCAAGGAGCTGCAATACAATCAAATGCATGCAACTTTCTTTTTCCTTTGATATTGGGCTCACCCAAAAAATCTTTACGGTAATTCTTGTCGTGTACTACCTTTTCTGCATACGTACTGAGATTGTGAAGAGCTGCTGCGGATACATTATTAATTCCCGCCTTGCGGAGAATGAAATCTTGAATGTTCTCTGCACCGGCAGCGGTGAAACTTTCTTCCAATCTTTCCGCATAATGCCGTAACAAACCATATCCTCCGGGTTTCAGAATGTCTGAGCATACGGTAGCCGGTAACAAGCGGGCAGCCGCGACTTCCGCAATATTATGCTCATTGAGCCCTCCGGAGAAACTGATGTCCAATTTGCCGGCAAATTCCTTTTGTAATTTCTCCGCAATCTGTATGCTTATAGGATGCAAGGCTTTCCCGCTCATATACATCATTTTTTCCGTCTCCGGAAAGACCTTCCGGTGGTTGATGCTCTCCAACGTGTTGGTCAATTTGATGCCGAAATGCACATTTTCCCGTTTGGCGACAGCTTGCAATCTGTGTAGCATCGGCACGGCATCCTCATATTTCAAATCGTGTTCGAAAGCCTCATCCGGTACCCGGGTTTCAAAAGCATTTTCACGCAAGATGTCCCGGAGTTTTTTCCCCAGCAAAGTGGGGTTCAACTTTACGGTCGTATGCAAGCCTTTTTCTTCCAGTAAATAGGTTGCTATCTTTTCGATTTCTTCAGGGGGTGTCCCGTGCATCGTAGAGAGCGTCAGATTGTTTGATATACAGGAGTCTATGTGTATTTTGTCAATTTCCGGAAAATACTCTCTGAGAACATCGATTTTGGGACGGATAAGCGCCTCTGCATCTTGTATGTTCGCCAAAAACCACTGTACATTTTCGTTCTTTATACCTTCCATATTATAGCCGATACTCATATTGAAAATAAAGCCCGGCTGTCGTCCGTCATTGTGGTGTAAGCGGTAGTTTAGAATGTGTAATAAAATCCACGCATTGACATATTGATCCAGGGAATCTTTGATTTTTAATTCTTGCGACCATTCACAATTGTAGCCCTCGTCTTGCATGTCAATACAAGGCTTTGCCACTTCTATCTCGTCCAGTGTTTGCACGGTTTTTAGTTCTATGAATCGCGCACCGTTGAGCCAAGCCGCAATAATGTTTTGAGCCAACTGTGAATGAGGACCCGCCGCCACTCCGTAGGGCGTTTCCAAATAGCTTCCGTAGCGCCACATCTCCAATTTGTTTTTTGCCGGAGGCGAATAAATATGCGACAAGGGAAAGCCGAGTATGGAGTTTTGTTTCGTCATCTGTTTTTGTATCATTTGATACAATTGTTCCACCCGGAGAATAGAAAAACGGTCTGTCATTTATTTGGATTTTATCACGTTTAAATAATATTTCATTTGCTCGACAAAATGCACTTTGTCTTGTTCGTCTTCCACCGAAAGAATCAGGTCATAAAAAGCCTTTTTGCTTTCATCCGGATTCCCGATTTTCATTTTGGCATGAGACAATGCAAGGATGTATTTAATCACAAAAGAGGAAGAAAAACTAAGGTCTAAAAGAAGGTCGGGATTGCTATCCATAAATCCCCGGACGAAATCGCTTTTGGGGATTAAAAAAGCATTCAGGTCATTCATGTTAAAGAAATATCCCAAGCCCGAAGAGATTAGATAGTCCGGAATTATTTTCCCGGGAACATAGCCTACCACTTGCACCTCTTTGCCCGATTTTTGGAACAAGGAAACGATGTTTTTTATACTTTGATAATCCCCTTCGCTTTCAATCCGGCACAATATTCCAATGGATTTAAAATCTTCCCAACTGAAATATTTTTTCTCCCTGTGAAATGATTTTAATTTTTTTCTCAGCAGCAAGTTGGCAACCCACTGACGAAATTTTTTCGGTAATATCATAAAACCATCATATTGTTATACATATCCTTTGCCCTCTCCCTGACCTTCACTCTATCCATACCTTGTCCGCCTTTCATATCGAAGCGGAAACTCTTCATTCGCTCTAAAAACATATTTATTTAACTACTTGTCCATAAAGTCAAGAGTCCAAAATGTTGACTTTTGTTAATGCGATGCATTGAGCTTGCCGAAAAGACCGTTTTGAGTATGAGCGTAACGCTTTATTGGACATTATATACGGATTAGTGTCTGTCTATAAAGTCAAGAGCTTGAGCTATAATGTTCGAATTCAAGGCTTGTGAAGTTCTGAAAGCAAGGGAGTTGACTTACGTCAATGACTGGTTTCAGAACGAGCGTAACGCAGAAGTCGGACATTATAGACAAGCTCTATTTAACGGCAATGGTTTCAATCTCCACCAGAACATTCAGCGGTAAAGTCTTTACGGCAAAAGCCGCTCTGGCAGGAGGATTTTCCCGGTAATATTCTCCATATACTTCGTTCATCCCGCCAAAATTAGCCATATCACTGAGCAGACAGGTAGATTTAACGACATCCGCAAAAGAATAACCCGCTTCCGATAAGATAGCAGCGATATTTTCCATTACTTGCTTCGTTTGAATTTTGATGTCTGCTTCTACGATTTCGCCGGTTGCCGGATTTACCGGTATCTGACCGGAAATAAACAACATGCCGTTGGTTTCCACCGCTTGGCTGTATGGACCTATCGCCTTTGGCGCATTTTCTGTAAAAATAATCTTTTTCATCTT
>WFZU01000074.1 GCA_015489405.1 Bacteroidales bacterium | reverse complement strand
TACGAACAAATTCCGGGAGATGAACTTATTGGAGTAGATGAATTATCTGAAATTTTTAAAGTTTATAAAAATCCGGAAATGATAAATGACAATCCGGAAACATCTCCTTCTAAAAGATTAGAAAGAATAATTTCAGGCTACAATAAAATTGTGTACGGGAATATCCTAGCAGAGGCAATTGGACTTGAAAACATAAAAAATAAAAGCCCGAGATTTCGTAAGTGGATACAGAAGATTGAAACCATACAACCATCCGGTGTTTATTAAAAAAGAGTCTTTCGACAGACACTTTTATTTATTTACAAGAAGATACAATAAAAGCAATGATGAAAAAAAAACATTCGAATATACCGGGACTTTACAGCGGGAAGCGAAAATACATCCTATTCCCCTTACTGTCATTTCTGTGTGTCCTGGGAACTATCACCGCTTGTCAAAAAACGGAAAATGTCAATCAAGATAAAGTTGACGATGATATTATTCAACATTATTTGACTGAACACCATATCGATGCTATCAAAGACGCATCGGGAGTCTATTACCGGATAACCCGGGAGGGAAATGGAAATCATCCTCCGGCAAATGCGGAAGTGAGTGTAAAATACAAAGGTTACCTCACAGATGGCACCGTCTTTGACGAAAGCACTTCGGTTGTAACGTTTCAATTATCCCAACTGGTAAAAGGCTGGCAAATCAGTGTCCCAAAACTCAAACCCGGGGGGAAAGGAATATTTTTTATCCCTTCACGTCTGGGATATGGCAATCAGGCGACCGGAAATATTCCGGCTAATTCGGTGCTGATTTTTGAGATTGAGTTGATAAGTTTCAATAAGTAGTCTGTCTATAATGTCCGGATGCAAGGCTTTCGAAATAACGGCAAAGGCAGATTGACATTGCTCTCCTCCATCAGGAGGACAATGAACATTTTTCGTCAAAATACGTAGTATTTTACAAAAAAGAATTGATGATGATACGAAGCAAACTTCCTGACACGGAAACATCCATTTTCGCTGTTATGTCCGGCTTGGCGAACCGGTATAATGCGATTAATCTTTCGCAAGGTTTTCCCGATTTTGATATTTCGCAGGAACTTATCGATAAGGTACACCGGAAAATGTCGGAAGGGTATAATCAATATGCGCCCATGCCGGGTGTGCCCTATCTACGGCAGCAATTGGCAGCAAAGATGAAGAGACTGTATGGTGCCGACTATCATTGGGAGACGGAAATAACACTGACGGCAGGAGCCACGCAAGCCCTCTACACGGCAATCACCGCTTTTATCCATACCGGAGACGAAGCCATTATTTTCGAGCCGGCTTACGATTCCTACAAACCCGCCATAGAAATTAACGGGGGCATCGTCCGCCCGGTCAGTGTTCACGCTCCGGATTTCAGGATTGACTGGCAGAAAGTAAAAGACCTGATTTCGCCCCGCACCAAATTGATTATTGTAAATACGCCCAACAATCCGACGGGCTCACTGCTGCAAAAAGAAGATTTTATCAACCTGCAAGAGATTACACGCAACACGGATATTGTCGTCATCAGCGATGAGGTCTATGAACATATCATCTTTGACGGTTTTGCACATCAGAGTGCCGCTCTTT
Source organism: Bacteroidales bacterium (assembly GCA_015489405.1). Taxonomy (GTDB): domain Bacteria; phylum Bacteroidota; class Bacteroidia; order Bacteroidales; family S143-32; genus S143-32. Next base: position 8,610 of record WFZU01000074.1, on the reverse strand, counting down.
TTCCGGAATTAGCGCAGCGGACGATATTGACTTTTTCATTCGGTAAGACTTTTCATGCCACCGGTTGGAAATTGGGCTATGCTATCGGACCGGAAAGATTGATGAACGAATTTCGAAAGATTCACCAGTTTATCGTTTTTACGGTCAACACCCCTATACAGATGGCTATAGCCGAATACCTCGAAAACGAGCAAAACTATCTCCAACTCCCCCACTTCTATCAACAAAAAAGAGATTTCTTTTTGGAAGCGATAAAGGACTCCAAATTTAAACCCATTCCCTGCTACGGCACCTACTTCCAATTGTTGGACTACAGTGAAGTGTCGGACTTGCCGGAGATGGAATTTGCCAAGTGGATGACCATTGAACATGGGTTGGCATCCATTCCTATTGCGCCCTTTTATCATGATCATCGCGACCAAAAAGTACTACGTTTTTGTTTTGCCAAAAAAGAAGAGACTTTGGCACGCGCAGCAGAAATACTATGCCATATCGGTTAAAAAAATGAACTTTCATGAACACTATCAAAAATGATTTTCCCGCCTTGCGGCAACGCATACACGGCAAAGCCCTGACCTATCTCGATAGCGGAGCCACTACGCTCAAGCCGCAAGCGGTCATCGATGCGCTGACTGCGTATTACACGACTATCAACAGCAATGTTCACCGCGGAGCACATCATTTGAGCAATCTGGCGACAGAAGCCTATGAGCAAGCACGGTTAAGAGTGCAAAACTTTATCAATGCACGGACAAGCGAAGAAATTATTTTCACCAAAGGAACGACCGAAGCCATCAATCTGGTAGCCCGTTCATTCGGCGAAGCCTATATCCGTGAAGGAGACGAAATCCTCGTTTCCGCCATGGAACACCATGCGAATATGGTCCCTTGGCAACAGCTCTGCAAACAAAAAAATGCACGGCTCAACGTCCTCCCTGTCCTTGAAAACGGAAGCTTGGATATGGAAGCCTTGCCCGGTCTGCTCACTCCCCGGACAAAATTGGTAGCGATAACACATATCTCCAATGTGTTGGGAACCGTCAATCCCATCGAAGAAATCATCGCGCGGGCACACGCCAAGGATATTCCCGTCTTGGTGGACGGGGCACAGGGAATTGTTCACAGCCGCATAGATGTACAACGGTGGGATGTAGATTTTTATGTTTTTTCGGGACACAAACTCTATGCTCCGATGGGGATTGGTGTTTTATATGGAAAAGCACAGCTGCTCAATGATTTGCCGCCTTATCAGTATGGTGGTGAAATGATTGACAAAGTACGTTTTGAAGAGACTACTTTTAATGTTTTGCCGTATAAATTTGAAGCGGGCACTCCGAATGTGGGAGGAGCTATCGGTCTGCATAAAGCGATTGATTATCTTTGCGAAAGGAATTTGGATGAGCTTTGGAAAAAAGAAGATGAAGTCCTGAAATACGCAGTCAATCAATTGCAAAAGATAGAAGGTATCCGTATTTTCGGTACGGACGGGACAAGAGGTGGCGTGATTTCTTTTCTGTTGGAAGGCATCCACCCCTACGATACCGGAACATTATTAGACCAAATGGGCATTGCCGTACGCACCGGACATCATTGTGCCCAACCCCTGATGGATTTTTATCAAATTCCCGGAACGGTAAGAGCCTCCTTCGGAATTTATAACGATATGCAAGATGTGGACATACTCTACGAAGCATTGCTGCGCGTGAAACGAATGTTGTCTTGAGAATGTTTTTTTGCCTGAACGGGCGCCGGGTTTCCATCTGGGAAATGTACGGCGCTGATGCAATACAACAATTTATGTGCAAGTGTAATTTATAATTTTGTTCCATTACCGATATATGGATTCCCAAAGGAAAATATTTTTATACCTTTGCGGCAAAAAAATAATATGGAACTACACGTAATAGATACCGGTAATCTTAAATTGGACGGAGGAGCCATGTTTGGCGTTGTCCCCAAAGTGATGTGGAATAAAAAATATCCGGCGGACGAAAACAATCTCTGCAACTGGGCAATGCGTTGTCTGTTAGTGGTAGACGGAGAACGTAAAATATTGATTGACAACGGAATGGGAACCAAGCAAGACGAAAAATTTACCCGCCATTACTACCTCAACGGAGAAGGCGAACTCCACGCTTCGTTGCACAAGGCAGGTTATAGCGCAGAAGACATTACAGACGTTCTCTTGACACATCTTCACTTTGACCACGTCGGAGGCAGTGTCGAATACGACGAAAACGGAGACTTAAGGCTGACCTTCCCCAACGCCAAATATTGGACCAGTGCCGCTCAATGGGAATGGGCTATCGCTCCCAACCGGCGCGAGCGGGCTTCTTTTCTCAAGGAAAATATTCTCCCCATTCAAGAGCACGGAAAACTTTTTTTGATAGAAAAAGAAGGGGAATTGTTCCCGGGCATAGAGATCCGTCTTTTTCATGGACACACCGCCGGACAAGTGATTCCCATCATTGATTTTCAAGGGAGAAAGATTGTTTTCATGGCAGATTTCTTGCCTTCGACAGCACATATCCCTTTGCCTTGGGTTATGGCTTATGATACCCGCCCCTTGATTACCTTGGATGAAAAAAGAGAATTTTGGGAAGAAGCCATTGCCCGTGAATATACTTTCTTTTTAGAACATGACTTATATCACGAATGTTGCACCCTGAAAAATACGGAAAAAGGACCCGCCTTGGACAAGGTTTTCAGCCTGAAAGAATTTATCCGGAACGCCCTGCCGGCGGAAAAATAAAAAAGATTTCGCATTACGATTAAAAATATTATTTATTTTTGCCCATTGAGAGAGATAGAAGTGTGCTTGTTTAACAACAAAAAATTATGAACAAATGAAAAAGTTTGCAATCGTTCTTTCGGGAAGCGGAGTTTTTGACGGTGCGGAGATACACGAAGCCACTTTGAGTATGCTGTCCGTCATGCAACAAGGTGCTGAGTATGAAATATTTGCACCCGACATCAATCAATATCATGTAGTCAATCATCTGACGGGAGAGACGATGGACGAGTCGCGTAATGTCTTGGTGGAATCCGCCCGTATTGCCCGTGGCAAAATCAAGGATTTGAAAGCCTACCGTGCAGCGGATTTCGATGCCTTGCTTTTTCCGGGAGGGTTCGGCGTAGCCAAAAACCTTTGTACGTTTGCTTTCGATGGAGTGAATTGCCAAGTCAATCCCGAAGTCGAGAGAGTCATCAAAGAGACGGCAGCCGCGAAAAAACCCATCGGTGCCCTGTGTATTTCGCCCGTATTGATTGCCAAAGTGCTGGAAGGCGCAGAAGTAACTATCGGACAAGATGAAGCCACGGCGGATGCCATTGCCAAGCTCGGCGGAACACATCAAAAAACAAAGCACGGAGAAGTCATTCATGACCTCCGCTACAATGTTTTCACGACACCTTGCTATATGCTGGATGCTACTATTGTGGACATCTATGCCGGTGCCCGGAATATTGTCAAAGCTATGCTGGAAAGCCTGTAACTATAGTCTGTCTATAATGTCCGATAAATCGTTACGCTCAGACTCCGGACTTTATGGACAAAAACCGACTATTTTCCGGAGATATCCGGAGCATCCGGCAAAAGCTATTTTGGTTGATTTCGTATTCTTTTCCGGAAAGAAAAAAAATATTTTTACACTTTAAAAACATCTAACACTTAATATTATGCAAAAGAATCGTTTTTTATGCCCGCAATGCCGTGCTGAATTGAAAATCAAAAACAGCCTTATCTTTGTGGGGCAAAATGAGAAAAAGGAAAGGGGCATCATTCTTTTCAGCCCCGAATTGGGGAATTATCAATTGGTACACACCCAAGATTTTCATATTACCGAAGGGGAACATATTGCCTTCCATTGTCCGGTCTGTCAAGCCGATTTAAGTCTCAAAAACACCCCCAAACATCTGGCGGAAGTCATTATGGTAGATGATATGGGCGAAGAATATGAGATTGTATTTTCGGAAATCGCCGGCAATCGCACCACGATTCAAGTGAAAGACAATAAGGTAGTGGATTTTTACGGGGATGATGATCCTTCGGAATACATGAATATTTGGGGGTCGTCTCCTAACTATTAAGCGAACACCTTATGAAGAGACCCATTCTCTTGCCAGCATTGTTTTTTGTTCTTTTCGCCTGCGGCGGAAAAAAAGAGCCGTTTAAAGTCATAGAGCAAACCTATCAAGACGGCGCTCCCTTGGTCGTACGTTATTATGAATCGCCCCAAAAGAAGGTGCTTTTGCGGGAAACCGACTATTATCACAACGGAGCCAAAAAAATGAGCGGCGCTTTCAAAGACGGGAAACGGGACGGGCTATGGCAAGCTTGGTTTCCCAATGGTCAATTGTGGAGTGTGGGAGAATACGTGAAAGGGGAAGAAACCGGCATTAAAACCGTCTATTACGAAAACGGAAAGAAATATTACTCCGGAAAACTCCAACAAGGAAAACGCACCGGAGAATGGTATTTTTGGGACCAAGAGGGCAAGTTATTAAAGAAAGTTACTTACTAATATTGAAATGAATGTATCCGTATAGACATCATGATTATTTCCTCGTGGACGATTTGTTGAGTGATGAGCACAAGATAATCCGTTCTGCCGTACGTGACTGGGTAAACCAATCTGTCGTGCCGGAGATTGATGAAGCTGCTCAGCGGCATCATTTTCCCGGAAAGTGGTTGAAGGAGATGGGTGAGTTGGGGGCTTTCGGCTCTTTTATCCCTTCCCGTTACGGCGGTGCCGGAATGGATGCTATCGCCTATGGCGTAATCATGCAAGAACTTGAACGGGGCGACAGCGGAATCCGTTCGGCGGCTTCCGTGCAATCTTCCCTGGTGATGTATCCCATCTTTGAATTTGGCTCGGAAGAGCAAAAGCAAACCTATCTTCCTCGTCTTGCTTCCGCAGAACTGATAGGAGCCTTCGGGCTTACGGAGCCCAATCACGGTTCCGACCCGGGTCGAATGGAGACCAAAATCACCGACCAAGGCGACCACTATCTGCTTAACGGTGCCAAAATGTGGATTACCAATGCCCCCATAGCCGATATCGCTATCGTATGGGCAAAAGACGAGCGAGGGATTGTCCGGGGACTTATCGTGGAACGCGGCATGCAAGGGTTCACGACGCCGGAGACGGTACGCAAATGGTCTTTGCGAGCCTCCCATACCGGCGAACTGGTCTTTGACAACGTCCGTGTTCCCAAAGAAAATGTTTTGCCCCGTATCCAAGGGCTGAAAGGACCCTTGATGTGCCTCAATTCCGCCCGTTACGGGATAGCCTGGGGAGTGATCGGCGCTGCCCTGGATTGCTACAACACCGCTTTGCAATACAGTCTCGAAAGACAACAATTTGACCGCCCCATAGCTTCCTTTCAATTGCAACAAAAAAAGTTGGCGGAAATGCTCACGGCTATCACCCAAGCCCAACTCTTGGTATGGAGACTGGGAAAGCTGAAAGACGAAGGGAAAGTAACGCCTGCCCAAATCTCTATGGCGAAACGCAATAATGTGGAAATGGCACTGCGCATAGCAAGAGAATCCCGGCAGCTATTGGGAGCGATGGGCATCACGGGAGATTTTCCTATCATGCGACATATGATGAACCTCGAATCAGTCATCACCTACGAAGGCACCCATGACATCCATCTCTTGATTACCGGAATGGATATTACCGGTATTCCGGCTTTTGACAATTAAGTTTAATGTTATGAAAATCACCTTCTTAAAACGACGTAAACCGAAAAAATTTCGCTACAAAGCACGTTTCTTCGATGAAGAAAAAGAGCGAAGGGAGCGACGCCGCCAAGAAATGGGATTGGGGGAAGACCATAAGATTGAGTTCAAAAGCCGTATGCACTCCACGTGGAAATATAATCGTGAAAACGAACGGAAAAGAAAAAAACAAGCGGAGTTGCAGACGCTCGTTTATATTGCCGCTATCGGACTGCTGATATACTATTTGCTGATACGATAAGCGTATCTCCGGCTGAATATTTGCCCTGAGGCGAAAAAATAAAAAAAATACAACGATGAAAAATACCCTTACACTGTTCTTGTTGAGTCTGTCTTTGTTTACGATGCACGCCAAAGCCCAATCCGGGCTTTCCGCCCCTGCGGGAGCGGCAGCCGCTACCACACATTATTCCATCCATTTGGATGTGGAAGATTTCTCCAATCACAGTATTCAGGGAAATACTACCGTCCAAATGACCTCCGCCCCCAACAGTCAGCCGGAAATTTTCCTGAATATTATCAATTTGAGTATTGATTCTATCAAGCAAGACGGGGAAGCGATTTCCACTTTTGTTCAAAACGACACGGCGGTGATATTCACTTTGGTAAATCCTACGCCGGAGACCGGCAATTTTGAGGTGCAACTCTTCTATCACGGCATCCCGTTTCACGAAAGTTGGGGAGGTTTTCATTGGTCGGGGGACTATTGCTTTAATTTAGGGGTCGGCTTTGAGTCCATTCCGCACAACCTGGGACGGGCTTGGTTTCCTTGTATTGACAATTTTACGGACAGGGCAACCTACGATTTCCATATCCGGGTCGAAAATCCCAAAAAAGCAGTCTGCGGAGGCTTGTTGGTCGAAGTGCTGGATGACGGAGATGACCATCGAATCTATCACTGGCAAATCAATCATCCTATCCCCGCTTATTTGGCAAGTGTCGCCATAGGCGAATATGCGGAAGTAACGGATGTCTATGAAGGGATCAACGCAGATATTCCCATCCAAATTTTTGTCCGTCCGCAGGATTCCGCAAAAGTGTCCGGCACCTTTCAAAATCTGAAAGATATTTTACAAATCTACGAAACCCATTTCGGGGCTTATCCGTGGGAACGGATAGGATATGTGGGGACTTCCATCGGTGCGATGGAACATGTGATGAACATTGCCTACCCCCATTCGGCTATAAGCGGGACCACGAACAATGACTGGTGGTATGCTCACGAACTTTTTCATATGTGGTTTGGGGACAACGTAACTTGTTCAAGTGCCGGAGATATGTGGCTCAACGAGGGCTGGGCGAGCTTTGCGGAAGCCTTTTTTCAAGAATTTCTGTACAATGACAGAGAGCTCTATATCAACTATTTGCGCCCCAATCAGCGCAAGACGATGCAATATTCTCACACGCCTCTCGGCGATGGTTCATATTTTCCGCTGAATGCCATTCCCCAGACGGTAACCTACGGAATGTGTGCTTACAAAAAAGGAATGGTGGTGGCACACAGCTTGCGGGGCTATCTCGGCGATGATTTGTTTTTTGCGGCAATGACCGACTATCAAACGCATTTTGCCTATCAGTCCGTCTCTTCCCACGATATGGAAGAGCGAATGACGACTTTCACCGGTATGGATATGCACGGTTTTTTTGACAATTGGGTCTATCATTCGGGCACTCCCCATTACAGTATCGATTCTTTTGCTGTCCAAAATGCAGGGAACAACCAGTTTGAAGTTACGGTCTATGTGAGACAAAAACACAAAGGTCCCGCTTTTGCCGGAGACGGAAATAAGATGTATATTGACTTCGTCAAAGACGATTGGTCGGTCTATACGGATACGGTGTTTTTTGACGGGAGCAGTGCCGAAGCTCAATTTGTTCTTCCCTTTGAGCCTCGTATGGTCGTCTCGGATATGCTGGACCGGATGATGGATGCCCGGATAAACTATAATGCAGTCATCAAAGGGACGGGGCAGAAAGATTTTGAAGGCACATTTTTTAAACTCGAAACGGAAGCCATCGAAGACTCTTGCCTCTTCCGGATAGAACACCATTGGGTAGCTCCGGACTCGCTCAAAACCCCCGTGCAAGGCTTACGAATATCGGACTATCGCTATTGGACGGTGGACGGTATCTTTCCGGAAAACTTTTCTGCTACGGGATTATTCAAATATACAAAAAGCGGTTACCTCGACAATACCTTAATACTGTCCGAAGAAGATTCCGTCGTCTTGCTCTATCGTCCGGATGCTTCTGTCGATTGGACGATCGTACCTACCGAAAGTTTCGGCTATTGGTACACGGGAATCCTGTATTATTCGGACTTGCAAAAGGGAGATTACGTCTTGGGAGTCATTGACAGTACTTTTACGGGCACCCCCGTCAGAGCGTCCAAACCGGACCTTCAGGTGTATCCCAACCCCGCTCACCGTTCTGTACAAGTCCGTTCTTCGTCCGGCGGTTTGCTGAAACTCTATTCTTTGGACGGAAAACTCCTTGACCGTAAAAACATTGCACAAGACACCGTATTGCACTGGGATATTTCCGCACTGAAAAAGGATACCTATTTTATTTTGTTCTACGAAAGCGGTACGAATGCCTGCCGGACCGTGAAATTGATTAAAAACTGATTTTTCATCAGGAGTGGATGGCATTTTCCATGGCAAAATTGAAAAGTGCCGTTTGGCTTAGAGTCCATTTAGTGCCCGTCCATAAAGTCAAGAGTCTGAGCTAGAATGTTCAAGAACAAGGCTTGCGAAATACTCAAAACCAAGGAGTTGACTTCTGTCAATGCGATGCGTTGAGCTCGCCGAAACGACTGGTTTCAGAACGAGCGTAACGCAGAAGTCGGACATTATAGACAAGCT
>WFZU01000073.1 GCA_015489405.1 Bacteroidales bacterium | reverse complement strand
GTCGTGTTGCTGACGATATCGAATCGCATATTTAAAGAATAAATGTTTGTCTCGCAAACTTTGGACTAAATCGTTAGCTCCCCTGTTTTGAATATGTATGTCCGGTTGGACACCGCCGTTGTTGTAGAATGGACGATGGTTTTTGCTGTAAAAAACGTGTCGTGTAGAGTCATTCATTTTGACGGCTATCCCTTCCTCGTTTTTGTGTTTATAATCGATCTCCTGAATACATCTGCCGCTCGGGAGGTAATATTTTGCCACGGTAACTTTCAGTTGAGCGTTATAGACCAGGGGGAGTACATTTTGCACCAATCCCTTGCCGTAAGTCCGTTCTCCGATGATGATGCCGCGGTCCAAATCTTGAATAGAACCCGCAAGTATTTCGGAGGCTGAAGCAGAATGTCCGTCCACCAAAACGCATAAAGGAATTTGAGTATCAACCGGTTCGGAGACGGTGCGGTAAGCACGGTTATTTTTACTTTGCTTCCCTTTTATTTCCACTATTTTTTCCCCTTTGGGAACAAACAAATTGACAATGTTTACCGCTTCGTTCAGCAGTCCTCCTCCATTCTCACGAAGGTCAATGATCAATCCTTTCAGAGCGGGATGTCCGGTTTTTAATTTTTGCAGAGTTTTTTTGAATTCTTCACCGGAGCCGCGTGAAAACGATGTAAAACGGATATAAGCGTAATCGTTATCTGTAATCCCGGCATAGGGAATAGGACCTATTTTGATGTTTTCCCGTTTGAGGTTTATGGATTTGTGTTTGCCCGCAGGGCTAACCAGATCCATCTGCAAGCTCGTACCGGCTTGTCCGCGAATGATCGAATTTAATTTGTAATCGCTGAATCCTACGACGGATTTTCCATTCACACGGATGATAGTATCACCGGCTTTAATGCCACTCTTATATGCCGGCCAGCCGGAATAGGTCTCCTTGATGATACAATGATTGTTGTCGAAAATAACCGTTGCCCCGATTCCTCCGTATTCACCGGAAGTGTATATTTTGGCATCCTCCACTTGGGATTCCGGAAAATAAACCGTGTAAGGGTCCAGGGAGGCAAGCATTGCATCTATTCCGGTTTCCATTAGCTCTCCGGGATCTATTTCATTGACATAGTTTTCTTGTACTTCCTTGTAAACGGTGGCAAAGATTTCCAGATTTTTGGAAATTTCAAAATGCTTGGAAGTCTTCTCGTCCGTTTGCCCGAAACCGCTACGGAATATTGCCAATAGAAATAATAAGCTGTATATTTTGTTCATAACTTTGTGTTTTACGGTACCGGATCATAACCACTGCCTCCCCACGGATGACACGAAAGAAAACGCTTGATTGCCAACAGCCCGCCTTTGAACGGACCGTGTTTTTTTATCGCTTCAACTCCGTAGGCAGAACAGGTGGGAGTGTAACGGCAAGACGCCGGTGTCAATGGAGATATTCCATATTGATAAAAACGTATGAGCAGGATAAACAGTTTTCCCAATAAATTTTTTATGTGCCGGATGATAAGCATCTTTCTTTTATGATGTGATACATTCTTTTGACAAACGCCCCAGAATATCTTTTATTTCATTCTCAATAAGCTTATAAGAACATATTCCGGACTTTCTGTAAACGAGGGCAAAGATACACGAATATTCTTCATTAGGTTGCAAAATGGATTTGTTTTTTCGATATGCCTCCCGTATTCTTCTTTTTAACAGATTCCGGTGTACCGCTTTGCGAATTTTCTTTTTGGATACCGAAACGAGTAGCTTTGAACCCGCTGCTTCCTGTGCCGGCAAGCGTAAATATCGTACATAAAAGCAGTCTTGAGAAAAGTATTCTCCTTTTTCAAATAGTATCGAGATCATCTTCCGGGATCTCAATATTTCGCTCTTCTTTAAGGTTTGCAACAAAAACTGAATGTTTATTTCCTCTTTTTCAGACTTTTTAGGTATTCTTCGATAGCAGCGGTCATGGAAAGTGCCGTTTGGGTCGGGGCTTTAATATTAACTTGCAAGCCGGCATTTTCGATACTTTTGACCGTCGCCGGACCAAATGCCGCCAAGAGGGTATCGCCTTGTTCAAAACCGGGGAAGTTTTTCAAAAAGGAAGTAACGCCTGCCGGACTGTAAAATACAATCATATCATAGTCGGATATGTTCAGGTCAGAGAGGTCGTCTGCTACCGTTTCGTATATGACAGCCTTGGTATAGGAGATTTCCGCTTCATCGAGCAAATCGATAATTTTCAGTTTATGAATATCGGAACAGGGCAAAAGGAAGTTCTCGTCCTTGTGTTTTTTGATAAGGTCTATCAACTCCTCAAAATTCTGATTGCCGAAAAAAGTTTTACGTTTCCTGAATTGGATATATTTTTGAAGATAAAACGCCGTCGATTCCGAAATACAAAAATATTTCATGGATTGGGGTATCTCAACGCGCATTTCTTTTGCCATACGGAAAAAGTGGTCAATGGCATTGCGGCTGGTAAAAATTACTGCCGTATAATCACTCAGATAAACCTTGTCTTTTCTAAATTCGCTGGCTTTAATTCCCACTACTTTGATGAATTTACGGAAGGTAACTTTCACCTTGTAATTTTCAACAATTTTCCGGAACGGGGACTTCGTCATATCCGAAGGCTGGGTTTGCGACACCAAAATGTGTTTAATATTTC
>WFZU01000072.1 GCA_015489405.1 Bacteroidales bacterium | reverse complement strand
CTCCTACGGAGTGGCATTTATTTAATTATGAATTGTTAATTCCGAATTATAAATTATTGAATATTAATAGTTTATAACAAAGTCTTTTCTGTGCTACTCCGTGCAAAACGCTGTGTTCCTCCGTAGTTAAACAAAAACACATCGAACCATTATATCATTGACTAATTGTATCATTGTATCATTATATAATTGTATCATTGTACCATTGCATCATTGTATAATTGCATAATTGTATCATTGTACCATTGCATCATTATTTTCTATACTTTTGCCGGCAAAAAAACAGACGAACAGCAATGACAAGATTAAGCGTAAACATCAACAAAATAGCGACCCTGCGGAATGCTCGCGGAGGCAATATTCCTAATGTATTACAGGCAGCCATGGACTGCGAAAGGTTTGGTGCACAAGGAATTACGGTTCACCCGCGTCCGGACGAACGGCATATCCGTTACCAAGATGTGCGGGAGATCAAACAGGCTATAAAAACCGAATTTAATGTGGAAGGCAACCCCACCCGGAATTTTATTGATTTGGTCTTGGAAGTAAAACCGGACCAAGTAACCCTCGTTCCGGATCCTCCCGGGGCTATCACCTCCAATGCCGGCTGGAACACGATTAAAAACCTGGATTTTTTGAAAAAAGTCGTAGGGATATTTCACGAAAACGGCATCCGCACCTCCATTTTTATGGAAACGGATTTAGAAATGATAGCCTATGCACAAGCTACCGGCACCGACCGCATCGAATTGTACACAGAGGATTATGCCCGTCGCTTTCCGGAAAATCCTGCCGTAGCTATCGCTCCCTATGTAAAAGCTGCTGAAAAAGCGGTAGAACTGGGACTGGGGGTCAATGCGGGACACGATTTAAACCTGCAAAACCTCCGCTATTTTGCGTCCCGTATTCCCGGACTGCTCGAGGTCTCTATCGGACATGCGCTGATTTCCGATGCTTTGTACTACGGACTGGAAAACACCATTCAAATGTATTTGAAACAACTGACTTAATCTTTTTCCGATGGAACTGTTCTACGCCCCTTCCCTGCATGGAGAGACTTTTTGTTTGAGTCCCGAAGAATCCAAACATGTGGTCCGTGTGATGAGAAAAAAGATTGGAGACACTTTTTTCGTAACCAACGGGAAGGGAAGCCTTTTTGAAGTCCGCATTCTATCCGACCACCCTAAAAAGTGCCGGCTGCAGGTGCTCTCCGAACAAAAAGAATATCAAAAAAGAGCTGCCCGTCTCCATATCGCTATCGCTCCCACCAAAAACATTAACCGCTTTGAATGGTTTCTTGAAAAATCTACCGAGATAGGCATAGACCACATTATTCCCTTGCTCTGTGAACACTCCGAACGGAAAATTATCAAACCGGAGCGTTTACGGAAAGTAATCATTGCCGCCGCCAAACAATCTTTGAAAGCATATTTTCCGGAATTGGGTGAAATGACACCTTTTTCGCAAATCATCAGACAAGAGTTTAGGGGGAAAAAATATATTGCTCTTTGCCGGGACGAGGCACTGACCCCTTTGAGCAAATACCACAATTCCGGTGAGGATGCACTTATCTTGATTGGACCGGAAGGCGGTTTTAGTCCCAAAGAGATTGGCGAAGCCAAAGAACACGGATTCCTGCCTGTCTCCTTGGGCAACTCCCGCCTGCGAACGGAGACTGCGGGAATCGTTGCCTGTACATTATTAAACCAATAGCGTCAGTATAGACAAACACAATTTACATCATTGTATATTTGTACCATTGAATAATTGTATCATTGTTGCAGCGAGCCGCAAATCCTCTCCTCTGTGGTTAAATAAAAAGTTTATTCGTGCATTCGTGGCTTATTTTTTTCATTCCGCAGGACAGCAACTACCGTTTTCCAATTTTGCGATATTTCGCCTGCGGGTATTATTGCATACCATTTTCCCTGCACGTCCGTGCAGGGCTACAAACATTTCGCTCCTACGGAGCAATTTTTATTCACAAACCCATTGTATATTTGTATCATTGCATAATTGCACCATTGTATAATTGTATAATTGTATCATTGTGCAGGCTTCGTCGCTTAATAATCCGGTTAAACGCTGCTTAATAATGAATGGCAAAAACCTTATTTTCAGGTTTTCACCTCAGAAGCAAACGGATAGCGAAAATATTCAAGCTTATTAACTTATTGCTGACAGCTACGCATAAGGTTTTGATACAGGGGGGCGAGTGAGGATACGGAAGACCTACACATTCTTGAACATTCTATTCCCTGCGCATCCTTATAACGGGAAGTACTTTTGTAAAAATCCCGGCATGCTCCTCTATTCTTGCCCGGAACCGGAATAAAGAAGTTCCCCTACTCTATCAAATCCATTTCATCAATCAGGCGGGTATCTCCGGCAAATTTATCTATCACAAAAAGGCAGTAGCGTATATCCAGCGTTATGTTGCGGCAAAGCGCATTATCAAAATTTAGATCGCTCATCGTTCCCTCCCATTGGCGGTCAAAATTGATACCGATAAGATTGCCGTCGGCATCCAAGACAGGACTTCCCGAATTGCCTCCGGTCGTATGATTATTAGCAATAAATCCGACATGCAAACTTCCGTCTTTGTCCGCATATCTTCCGTAATCTTTGTTGCGGTAGAGTTCTTTCAACTTGGGTTCGACAACATAGTCAAAAATATCCGGATTTTCTTTTTCCATAATTCCTTTCAAGGTAGTGAAGTAGCGGTAAATATGACCATCCGCCGGAACAGCGCTTTTCACTTGCCCGTAGGAAACCCGCAGAGTGAAATTGGCATCCGGATAAAAAATCTTGTTCGTTTGCATTTCCATCTGTGCCCGCATATAAATCCGCATCAGGCTATCGCTTTGTTGCTGTAAAGATTGCAAGGGTGGAAGGATGTGCTCTTTATAATATGCTATCAAAGCGTCCTGCATCCTGAAAAAGAAATCCTTTTTTATTTTCTTGGCTTTTTTCCGTGAATACGTATCCAGGAAACGATTTAGACGCGCTTCATCCGTAAATATACTTTTAGCATAGACTTTATCCGCCAAAGATTGCGGATTTTTTTGAAAAATCATTTTCGCAAGGCGAACAAAAGGAGGCATATCTTCCCCGGGGACTTGAGCGGCATATTCTTGCATCATAGCCATAAAAATATCTTTGTCCAAAGGCATATAATAATCCTTGAAGAAAGCATGTCCCCCGGATTTTAGTTTGTCAATCAAAGCATCGATATCCTTGTCCGGCACATTTTTATCTTCACTTTTCTCAACCAATGCAGCAAATTTTCTGGCAAAGCGAATTGCTTCGACACTATACAGGCTCTCATAGAAATAGTTAAAATCCCGTACCGGTTTAATCTGTTTTTGATAGACGCTGTTCAGCTTGTCCAACAAGCCATCATATTTCATTCCCTTGCGTTTGACCCATTGCCCGAAGCGTTCTTCGCCGGCTTCTTTATGTTCTATTGCATGGGATTTTTTGATTCCCAGGTCTTCTCCTATCCATTTTTTCCAACCGTTAGCGACCCGTGCTTGCTTGGCGGAATACTGGATTCTGACCTTAGGGTCTTCCTTCATATACTTTTCCATTATCTGCAAACGCTTGTTTCTCAGATTTATACGAATAGGATTTTCTACGTGAACGCGCAGATCAACGGCAGAAGCAGGCAGATATTCTTCGGTGCTTCCGGGATAGCCGAAAACAAAAGTAAAATCATCCTCTTGTACACCTTTGAGGGATATATTGAAGTGTTTCAAAGGATGATAAGGACGATTGGTCTTCGCATAGCTTGCGGGTTCATTATTTTCATTCGCATATATGCGAAAAACGGAAAAATCACCGGTATGCCGGGGCCATACCCAATTGTCGGTATCCCCTCCGAATTTACCGATATTGGACGGAGGTGCCCCCACCAAACGGACATCCTCAAAAATTTCATTGACAAAAAGAAAATATTGATTCCCGTAGAAGAAAGGCTTTATCAAAGCTTGATAATGAGTCCCCTTGACAGCCGCCTTACGGATTCTTTCGCTATTCTTATCGATGATTGATTGGCGTTGTTTTTCCGTCATATCTTCGCTTACTCCTTCCAATATGCCTGCGGTAACGTCCTCCATCCTTACCAAACGGGTAACCGTCAAGCCCGGATTGGGAAGTTCTTCTTCCGGAGTCATTGCCCAGAAACCGTCCTTGAGATAATCATGTTCTAAAGAAGAATGTTGTTGAATGTTATAGTATCCGCAATGATAATTCGTCAATACCAGCCCCTCGTCAGAGACAATCTCGGCAGTACAACCACCACCGAAAATCAACACGGCATCTTTCAGACTGGCATGGTTGATATCATAAATATCATCTGCACTCAGATGCATTCCCATGGCTTGCATCTCCGCTTCATTTAATTCGCCCAAGAGCATCGGAATCCACAAACCTTCATCTGCCCGGAGTAGATTTGTGAACAGACCTAACATAAAAATTGATAAAAATAGATTTTTCATATACCAAACAAATTTTCTATCCAAATGCATATCACAAATCGCCGCAGCGGTCCGCTTAAACCGGGAAAACATTTTTTGACAATAGAGTTTTATTTCAAAATAGCAATAACAGTTCTGTTTCCGGTAACTTTTTGTCCGAGTTTGACCCGGATTTCAGCATCCGGCGGGAGGAAAAAGTCAAAACGCGAGCCAAACTTGATGATTCCCAACTCTTCTCCCTGTTCTATCTGTTTTCCTTCCCAGACATAGTCCACAATGCGGCGGGCGACCGTTCCGGCAATCTGCCGGAATAAAATCTCCACTCCGTTTTCGTTTTTTACGACCGTGGTACTTCTTTCGTTCAGAATGGAAGATTTGGGACGGGAAGCGATAAAATTTTTCCCGGGATGATATTTATAGTAGGTAACGACCCCTCCTACGGGAAGCCAGTTTACGTGAATATCCAAGGGAGACATAAATACCGATACCTGCATCCTCCGGTCTTTGAAATACTCATTTTCCATGACCTCCTCGATTACAACGATTTTGCCATCTGCACCACTCAATATTTTATTGGGACTCGGGTTTTCGACAATGCGAACCGGATCCCTGAAAAACCTCACGACAAACAACCAAAGCCCCAGAAAAATAACAAATAAAGAATAATGAAGCCATTTGACCGCAGGGAAATAATAATAAAATATCCCGAGAATTGCCGCCAAAATAAAAAAAGTGGCAAAAATCAATACGTAACCTTCTTTATGTATCTTATAACTCATATCAATTGCAAAAATAAATAAATAAAAGGTGCTGTCATCAAAACACTATCCAGGCGGTCTAAAATCCCTCCATGCCCGGGCATCAAATTTCCGGAATCTTTACGTCCGGCATTTCTTTTCAACATCGACTCAAACAAATCGCCCAACGTACCCAAGACAACGACCAAAAAGGCAAATACCAACCACCGGAATAAATCCAAATCTTGAAAAAACAGACTAAACAAATATCCGGCGAGAAGCGTAAACAACAGACCGCCGATACTGCCCTCAATCGTTTTTTTGGGTGAAATTTGCGCGGCTAGTTTATGCTTGCCGATAAGCGTCCCCGTCAAATAGGCAAAACTGTCGTTAATCCAAATAAATGCAAAAAATGCAAACAATATGCTTTTGCCGGGTATATCCGGATGGGAGCCGGAGTAGAAAAAATAGTTTACCATCCCCAAAGGGAAAACAATATAGACAATGGCAAAGACCTGTACGGCAACTTGCTGTAAAACATCTTCCGGTTTCTTACGGAAAATTTCTTTCACGAAAAGGAGAAACAACAACGCAAATACGATAGAAAGATATGATGCGGGAAGATACTTCAGCGAATACAAATAGAGCAACACGGAAATACCCGTCCCCACTACGGGAACGATAGAGGAGTCCTGCATCTCAACAGGAAACAGATTTTTAATTTCCACTAATGCCAAAACACTAAAAATCAACAAAATAGCCCCTAACACCATAGGACCCCAGAGGATTCCGAGAAGAATCACGGCGACATAAACCAAACCGGATAAGGATCGTATTAATAAGCTCTTTAATTGCATATATTTAGTGTTTGTCCATAAAGTCCGGAGTCTGAGCTAGAATGTTCAAGAACAAGGCTTGCGAAATACCCAAAACCAAGGAGTTGACTTTTGTCAATGAAGTTTTGAGTATGAGCGTAACGCTTTATTGGACATTATAGACGGACTCTATTTAATGGAAACCGGACGTTAATTCAGTGTATATCCAAGACATTTGCCAAGGGCTAAATATCTTGATGCTCTTTGACAATCTCCATTGCTTTTTCGTAGTCCTTGGAGCTAACGTAAATATGTATTTCACCCATTAAAAAAGCCGACCCCTTTTGATTTATTTCAAAACTTTCGATACCTTCTTCCGCCAATTTTTCACGGATAATATTTGCACGGTATAACTTATCTGCTGAAAATACTCTTTTTAAATTGTCCATAATATATGTTTATTTTAATTGTACGATTAAGTTTCCTTACTCAGCCTCTACAAACACAAATAATTCCTTGGGACCGTGTGCGCCCATAACCAGCGTTTTTTCAATATCGGCAGTCCTGCTGGGACCGGTTATCAAAGTGAGTTCCGTAGGAAAATCAACCGCATATTTTTTGCGTAATTTACGAAACGCCTCACCCAGGGTCATCACCACCTGCGAGCTATGAGCCAAGACAATATGTATTTCCGGATAGACATGCATCTGTCTCCCCGGATTAGACCAGGAAGAGACCAAGACGCTTCCCAGTCTTCCGACCAGCGATTCGCAATAGGAAATACCCACCTTGGTATCTATCGGCATCGTGTCTCCATCTTGAAATACAATATTTCTTTCTTTGAAAAAATGTTTCAATTCCGTATCCTGAACAACGGGATTGAGCCATTGGTGATGGTCCAAAAGACTTATCAGTTTCAGCGCCAAATCCTGTTGATTTTCACAATAAATAAATTTTCCTCCTATCTTGTTCAATTCCTCAGCGAAAACGATAAGAGGATTGTCATCGGGAATGGCAAAAACCGGCGCATCAAAATCAATATTCCCCAGATCCCTCTCATAAGGTTTATAAGAAGCATCTCTGATATGACGTAACACTATTTCCTGATTCGTAAATTTTGCTTTCATCTTTCTTTTCTACCACACCGTTTTTCAGGCTGTAAAGATACTGTAAAAAATAAAACGGACGAGATTATTGCGCTTTTTCTCCGGACTCATCCTCTGCTTCTTTTGTTTTACCGTTATTTTTTATTGCCTCCATTTCTTCTTTTGCTTTCTCTTCTTCCCATTTTTGCTTTTCGGCATAAGGACGGGGTCCTAAGATGCGTTCTACATCGTCCGTAAGGATAACCTCTTTTTCGAGAAGGTATTCAGCCAGGATTTTTATTTTCTCTTTGTTCTCTTTGATGATGTTCACGGCTCTTTGATAGGCTTTATCTATCAATGCTTTGACTTCCCTGTCAATAACTTCCGCTGTTTTTTCACTATACGGCTTGGTAAAACTGTATTCTTGTTGTCCGGAAGAATCAAAATAAGAGACATTCCCGATTTTATCATTCAGACCGAAATAGACCACCATATTGTAGGCTTGTTTCGTAACCTTTTCCAAATCATTCAAAGCGCCTGTGGATATTTCTCCGAAGTTCACTTCTTCCGAAGCCCTTCCCGCCAAGGTAGCGGTCAGTTCATCAAACATTTGCGCGAAAGTGGTAATTTGTCTTTCTTGCGGCAAATACCAAGCCGCTCCCAAGGATTGCCCCCGGGGGACAATGGTTACTTTAACCAAAGGATGCGCATATTCGGTCAGCCAACTGACGGTGGCATGTCCGGCTTCGTGGTATGCAATCACTTTTTTCTCGCGCGGAGAAATGATTTTGTTTTTCTTTTCAAGACCGCCGACAATACGATCGATAGCGTCCATAAAGTCCTGTTTATCAATCACTTTTTTATTCGACCTAGCGGCAATCAAAGCGGCTTCGTTGCATACATTGGCAATATCCGCTCCCGAGAATCCGGGAGTCTGTTTGGCTAAATTGTCAATAATGACTGTTTGCTTATCAATTTTAAGATTTTTCATGTGCACCTTGAAGATTTCCGAGCGTTCTTTCAAATCCGGCAAGTCCACATGAATTTGACGGTCAAAACGACCGGCACGCAATAAGGCTTTATCCAGAATTTCCACACGGTTGGTCGCCGCCAGAATAATAACCCCGGTATTGTCCTCAAAGCCGTCCATCTCGGTAAGCAGCTGATTTAACGTGTTTTCTCTCTCGTCATTTCCGCCGCTCATCACATTTTTTCCCCGCATACGACCGATAGCATCGATCTCATCAATAAAGACAATGCAAGGAGATTTTTCTTTTGCCTGCTTGAAGAGATCGCGCACCCTCGAAGCTCCAACCCCGACAAACATTTCGACAAAGTCGGAACCGGAAATAGAAAAGAAAGGCACCTGTGCTTCTCCGGCGACGGCTTTTGCCAACAAGGTTTTTCCGGTACCCGGAGGTCCGACCAAAAGGGCTCCTTTGGGAATCTTTCCGCCGAGGCGGGTATATTTTCCGGGGTTTTTGAGAAAATCAACAATCTCCATCACTTCCACCTTTGCCTCCTCAAGACCTGCTACATCCTTGAAAGTGGTATGTACGGACGTGTCTTTATTGTACAATTTTGCCTTGGATTTGCCCACGGAAAATATCCCGCCGGGACCGCCTCCGGCACCTCGCCCCATCATACGCATAAAGAAAAACCACAAAATCACCAACATCAGTATGGGAAATATCCAATCGGTCATAAATTCCCAAGTCTGGCGTTTTTCATTCTTAATATCAATATTTGTGTGATATTCTTTTTGCAATTTATCCAGATTGTCCCTGAAAACCTTGTAATCCCCGATAACGTAGATAAAATGAGGTCCGCCTTTGGATAGACTTTTCCCCTCTTTGGTATTGTATTTGCCGCCGGCTATCGCTTCCGGTTTGAGAAACAATTCGGCATTGCCGTCATTGACAATAATAATCTTCTGCAAATCGTCATCACGTACCAATTCCGTAAATTTTTGCCAGCCTATCTCTTTGGAAGTGCTCTCAAAGAGTCCGGGCAAAGACATTGAAATCAATACGATAGCCACAATAGCATAAATCCAATAAAAATTAGATTTTCCCCCGGGACTGTTCGGACTATTGGGTGTGTTGGGACGAAAACTATTCTTTTTCCCGTCCTTGTTTCCATTATTAGGATTACTATTTTGTTCCTTGCTAAAACTGTTTATCTTGCTGTTCATTTCCGGTATTCCGTTTTGTATGCTTCCATTATTTCGCTTCCAAAGCAAAAGATTGGATTTTGGCATCTCCCCACAGGGACTCCAAATCATAAAATTTTCGTTTCTCCTCAATAAATATGTGGACGACTACGTCAAAATAGTCTATCAAAATCCATTCCGCATTTTCTTTTCCTTCGACGTGGGAGGGCTTTTCGCCTAATTCCGTACGGACTTTTCGTATCAACTCGTCGGACATAGCTTCTACGTGCGTATCCGAACTACCGTGGGCAATCACAAAAAAATCCGCAGGGGCATTCGATAAATCTCTCATATCCATCAGAATAGGATCAAAAGCCTTTTTGTCCAACAAACTTTGAATAGCGTATTCCGCTAATTTACTTGCACTTAATTCTTGCATAGGCAGTAAAAAAATTTTTTTGCAAATGTAAACCAAAATATAAGATGACGTACAAATAAAGTTGTGCTTTTTTTGTTCTTAACAAAATTTAGAGATTATCGCATTCTCCCTTGGAGCGTGAGGGCAATTTGCCATTTCCCGGGTGGGAAAATCATCCCGTTTTAGCCTCCCCTATCCGGCAAAAAAATTCGTAAGCTAAAAAAACATAAAGAGTCAGGCTAAACATTTACTTTATTCCGGGCTCTGCGAGCCGAATGAAGGTTATTTATTATGCACTGGCTTTCTTTAATTTCGTTATTCTTTTCTTTAAAATTTGCTACAAGTTTCATTTCTTCTCTTCGTGCGTTGGCAAGCCATACTTATTGACAAGTTGGACTTTGGTGGTTGGCTTGCGCGACTTGGCAATGTGTATGGCTTATGCGTTGGCTTATGTTTGGATAATATCAAATAAACTTGTTCCGTCTTTCATTAAATTTTTCAATAAATCGTCAGTTGAGATTTCTGCAATATTTCTATCTCTATATGTTCTATTCAAACTGATTACTGCTTTTTCTATTGAATAGGGATTTTCTTTAATTCTTTCTAATTGTTCATTATTTGTATATGAAAC
>WFZU01000071.1 GCA_015489405.1 Bacteroidales bacterium | reverse complement strand
GCTATCGTTGAAACTTTCAAAATGTCCCTTGAAAATTGCCCCGTCATCTCTTTCGATTTTGAGCATTTGACCTTCGTGAAGAAGTTTGTATTTACCGGTGTTTTTATTGGTAATCTGAAGAAAATAGTGCTGTGCCGCCAAGGGTAAAGACAGTAATAAATATAGTCCGATTATTATTTTTCTCATACAATTTTTATATCTGCTATCCGCTTTAATCAAAGAGACGGAGGAAGCATGTATAAACATCCCGCAAAAGTAATGATTATTTGACGATTTTCGCTTTCCGGGCACTGTTTTTTTTAAAGTTAGGGCAACCAAAACAAAAAAAAAGAGTCTTATGCATAAAACTTCAAGTATGAAAAAAAGTCTTTTTCTTTTGATCCCGGTTTTTTTACTCCTCAATTGTACAAAACCGGTGAATATAGACATTGAGGATGAGCCGCTTGTGGTCATTCAAGGATTTCTTTTTGACGGGCAAACAGCCCAAGTCCGCATCAGCAGATCCTTTAATATTTTATCAACGGAAATGTACAATTACGATAATGAATTTGGCGGTGAAAATATTGATACAAACATTGTTTTTCTACGGAATGCGGAAGTGAAATGGTATGAGGACGGTCAGTTTGTCGAAAATATGAATTATCTCAAAAACGGATACTTTGCAGGGCAACATACAGTTGCACAAGGACATACCTATCGCGTAGAAGTAAAAGCAGCAGGCTTTCCGACGGCTTCGGGAACTGCTTTGATACCGGTGCCGGTACAATTGGACAGCATGGAACTTGCCTTTATGACGAGTCTCGATTATCAACATTTCTACAAAGGTAAATTCTATTTTCAAGTCCCTCCCGGGAAACATTTTTTAGCCTTCTCTATTTCCGGACTGTCTTTTAGTGCGGACCCGGATGGAAATATAGACACTATCGAGAGCCGGTACCGTATCGGACAAAGGATAGAAGAGCAGAGCCTCAATTCGGACCATCCGATGGATGGAGGATTCTACATCGAATATGAGACAGACACTCCGCAGCATATCGTTTTGGACTTCATTTTGACAGAATATGGAGAGACGCTCAATAGCGGGGATACGGCTATGCTCTCGGCATTGGTGAAGAACGTCCCGGAAGACTATATCAAATTGCGAACTTCCTTGCAAAATTATGATGAAAACGGGGGAGGTTTCGGGAATCCTTTCAACAGTCCGGTGCAGATATACAATAACATTGACGGAGGGCTGGGAATATTCACCGGTTTGTCGGCGGACACGCTGCTTTTTCCCTTTGTCTTTATTAACCAAAATCACTAAACGGTATGAAGAATACACTCATTTTATTCGGTCTTGTTCTCTGTTTTCCGGCTCTTTGGGGGCAATCGTTCACCATTAACGGATATGTGGAAGAAGCCAATAGCGGAGAGAAATTGATAGGTGCCAATATATTCAACACGATAAATCTCGAAGGAACCATTACCAATGATTACGGATATTACAGTTTGACCCAGAAAGCGGGAACGGTTGAATTGCGCTACTCCTTTGTAGGCTATCGCACCAAGACGGTACGTTTTCAACTGAACAGGGACACTACCATCAATGTGGCTTTGGAAAAGGATATTGTTTTAGACGAAGTCGTCATCACGGATTCTAAAATTCAAGACAAGGTGGAGGAGACCCAGATGAGCATCACCCGGATGCCGATGAAATTGGTCAAATCCTTGCCGGTATTGATGGGAGAGGTGGATGTGATCAAAGCGATACAACTTTTGCCCGGAGTACAATCGGGAACGGAAGGCGGAAGCGGGGTCTATGTGCGCGGTGGCGGTCCGGATGAAAATCTGGTGCTTTTGGACGGAGTCCCGGTCTATAATGTCAATCACTTATTCGGATTTTTCTCTATCTTTCACGGCGATGCCATTAATTCGGTGAAAATCATTAAGGGCGGTTTCCCGGCTCGCTACGGGGGACGATTGTCCTCGGTCTTGGACGTGAGGATGAAAGAAGGAAATATGAAAGAGGTGCACGGAGAAGGTTCCATAGGATTGATCGCTGCCAAATTCACAATCGAAGGTCCTGTCAAGAAAGATACTTCTTCTTTTATCATCTCGGCACGAAGAACCTATATCGATATTTTGTTGCAACCTTTTATCATGGCGATTTCCAAAGCAAACGGCGGAGGCAGAACCAATGCCGGGTACTATTTTTACGATTTGAATGCGAAGTTTAATTATAAATTTTCCGGACGGAGCAGGCTTTACGTGAGCGGATATTTCGGCAGGGATAAGATGTATTTGTACAACAAATTTGACGAGGACAAATTAAAATCCAATCTCCATTGGGGCAATGCTACTTTCGTGAGCCGCTACAACTATATCATTAACAAAAAACTCTTTTTGAATCTGAGAGGTTCTTATTCCCAATACAGCAATACCTTCTACAATTTCTTCTCATCAATTTACGATAGTCATAGTGAATCCTTTTCTTTTGATCAAAATTCACAAATACGGGATCTCGCTCTGACCCTTGATTTTGATTATCTCCCGCAGCCCAAGCATTACATCCGTTTTGGTGTCAGCGAAACCTATCACACTTTTGTCCCCCAGGTAGCAAGGTTTACGATGAATGTTGATGATGTTGACACTACGATAAGCAGAGGTTTTGACAACATCTACGCTCATGAGTTGAATGCTTACATCGAAGATGATTATAAAATAAGTAAAAAGCTGAAAATCAATGCCGGCGTTCACTTGTCCGGTTTTGCCGTGCAGCAGCAATTTTACAAGTCCGCCCAAGCCCGTCTTTCCGCCCGCTATATGATTAGTCCAAAGCTTTCATTTAAAGCATCGTATGCGCAGATGAGTCAATATATTCATTTGTTGACGAGTTCTCATTTCAGCCTTCCTACGGACATTTGGGTTCCGGTAACGGCACAGACGAAACCTATGTCGTCCGAACAATATGCTGCCGGACTGTTCTACAATTATGATGAGGATTGGATTTTCAGCGTGGAAGGATACTACAAGAAGATGCATAATGTGATTGCCTTTAAAGAGGGAGCTAACTATTTTAAACTTTGGGAATTTCAAGATTGGCAGGAAATGCTTACCTCCGGAGAGGGCTGGACTTACGGGGTGGAATTTTTTGCGAAAAAGTCTTTCGGAAAAATTTCCGGCTGGCTCGGATATACCTTGGCTTGGGCAAACCGCAGGTTTAATGGCACTGACCCCTTGAATTTCGGGGAAATCTTCCCTTACAAATATGACCGGAGACACGACATCGGTATCGCTCTTCAATACCGTTTCAATGAAAATGTAGATATGGGTGGAGTATGGGTTTTCGGAAGCGGCTACCCTGCTACCTTATACACTCAGCAGATGCTGTATCCCAACGATGAAACCGGAGATACCTATGACTACTTTGTTAATTATTTTGACCATACGAACAATTTCCGTCTTCCGGTATATCACCGTTTGGATTTGGGAATCAATTTTCACAAAAAAACCAAATGGGGCGAAAGGACGTGGAAACTGGGGACATATAATACATACAACCGGCTAAATCCTACGTTTATGATACCTATGAGAAATTGGGATACCGGGAAACGCGAAATCAGACAATTCAGTCTTTTCCCTATTATTCCGTACATTGCTTATGCATTTAAATTTTAATCGGACAAAGCGGCAGGGCTTGACAGATATTTCCGTCCGGGATATCTCACCGTAAAGAATCTATTTTTGAAAACAAAAAAATATTACCTTTGCACAAAAAAATAATATTATGAGAAGAAAAATTACCCTTTCGTTCATTATTTTAACTTGCTTTTTCCCTTTCGGGAAATCTTTTGCACAAAGCAAAGCAGTCTTTGAATTACCGGTCTTGGAAGACTTCGAAAACGGATTTACCTATTTTGACAATGCTCCGGGTAATACAGTTGATTTTCAACTTATTACAAACCTTTATCACTCCGGTTCCCAATCCGTGAACAATGCCTACACTGACAACAACAACAATATTTTGGTAGAAACGGAAGGCATGGATCTCTCAAGTGTTTATTCTCCTCTTTTGGAATTTTGGCATATTGCCAAATTAGAGAACGGATGGGACAAAGCCCTGGTGGAAATTTCCGTTAACGGAGGTAGCAGTTATTCGGTTCTCCCGGCTTCGGCATATATGGGAGAGGCGAGTGGATATGCCGAAGATGAACTTTTTGACGAAGGAGACTATTCCGAATGGTCGGGAGACACTCCGGACAATACGTGGTGGAAGCATGAGATATTTGACCTTAGTGCTTATACTTCCTCCTCTAATGTGAAGATTCGTTTCCGCCTTGATTCGGACGGTTCGATTACAAGACCGGGGTGGTATATTGACGACATTTATATTCACGAATTAACCTGTCCCGGAACCGCTGCCCAAGGAGTGGATTTTATCGGAGGAACTACCGTAACCTTGGCATGGGAAGAGATGGGGTCTGCTAATCAATGGGAAATAGAATACGGCACCGGCAACTTCAATCTCGGAAACGGTACTTCGGTCATTGCCGAGACGAATCCGTACACTTTGGAAGGCTTATCCACGGAGACAGATTATACGTGGTATATCCGCTCCATTTGTTCGCCGGGAGATTCCAGTTTTTGGGACGGACCTTTCCAGTTTACTACGGTTTGCGATATTCTGACTCCTGATTATTGGCAAAACTTCAATACCTATCTGCCCGATTGTTGGAAAGAGGCGACAGGTCCCGAAAGCGGTCCCACGGAATATGGTAATTTTGAGTGGAGACAAGACGGCTTTGCTAACAATGGCAATTCGGGCTCTGCACGTTTCAATTTTTATGAGGCAGGAGATCAAGACTGGTTGATAAGTCCGGCTTTTGACCTTTCCGGGGGTAGCTATAACCTTATTTGCAGGGTTGCCATAACGGAATTTCTCGGGACTTCTCCTTCCGATATGGGAGTCGATGATGAGATGAAACTTCTTGTTTCGGAAGATCAGGGGCTTTCTTGGTCGAGTATTTATACTTGGACAAATGACAATAAACCTTCCAACACCGCTGATACACTTACTTTTGACCTCTCCGCTTATTCTTCGGCTACCACGATTTTTGCGATGTGGGCAAACGAAGGAACAAATCCTGACCCCGACCTGAATTACAATTTCTATTTTGATGATTTTCAGATCGTTAATCCGGGTGGATGTCCGGCGCCTTCGGATTTGGACGCAGTCGATTTGACGCAAAACACCGCCACGGTGGATTGGGTCGAAAACGGTGAGGCGGAGAACTGGACGATACAGTTAGGACCCCAAGGATTCCCCATAGGTACGGGTACCAATATTGAGGTTACTTCCAAGCCTTATACCTTGGAAAATCTTAACATGGAGACGACCTACGATTGGTATGTACGTTCGGAATGTGAGGGAGGATTTTCCAGCGATTGGGTTGGTCCCAATACTTTTACGACGCTTCCCGATGGTATTGAAACCCGGCTTGCTTCCGCTATCCATATTTTCGGCTCTGCCAATACGATACATATTCAAATATCTTCTCCGAAGGAAGTAAGTGTGTATAATTTGCTCGGCGAAATGGTATATCATTCCAATCTCCATCAAGCGACGAAAATTCATACACAAGCGGGTATCTTCTTGGTACGGGTAAAAGACAAGAGGACAGAGAAAACGTTTAAGGTCTCGGTTTATTGATAGAATTTTTCGAGTTTCCATTTCATCGCAGAGACACCGGATAAGGTGTCTCTGCGCATTTTATGTGTTGTGAATTAAGTACCGGTCGTTTTGCCTGTCCATAAAGTCAAGAGTCTGAGCTATAATTGTTCGACCTCGAGCCTGTCTGCCGTATGCACAGGCAGGGCTTGCGAAGTTCTGAAAGCAAAGGAGTTGACATTTGTAAATGTGTTTTGAACTTGCCGAAAAGTCCGGTTTCAGAGCGAACGTAACGAAGAGCCGGACGCTGCGAATACGCGAATACCATCAATTAAGCTAATGAACAAACCGGACATTATAGACAGACTCATACATAAATCTGAAAATACCTTATCCCCATAGAGCCAAACTATTACAGTTTAAAGGTAAGTTTGCCGTAAAGAGACCGTCCGGTATGCAAAGGAAGCGTATTCACGTTCCGAAGCACAAACTCCGGAAACCAGATGCTTTCATCCAGTAAATTGTCTCCGTATAAACCGATGATAATATCGTGTTTGCTTTTGCTTTTAAAAATTTTGGGCAAATGAAATTCAATGTTCATAGAAAGCAAATTGTATGCTTTGGCTTCCGGATTTAGTTCTTCCAAGAGAGGTTTGCCAAGTTGTTCAAGTACATAATTATTGCTTGTCGGTTTGCCGAAATAGGAATTGAATATTCCTCCGGAAATTTTGTCTCCACTATACATCAAGCCGACTTTCATCATACCACTTGGCCATGATGCAAAATTTTTTATCTCATTTCCGTCCTTGTTTTTCCCTCCTCTGTTTTGTTGAAATGTTGCATTGGCTAAAGCTGTAAATTTTTGATTTATTTTATATTTAGCTTCCCACTCAACACCTTGATATTTAGCGGAATTGACATTGAAGTACGAAACATTTCGCCCTTGATGATCAAAAGAAGAATCGTTAGCCGGTATCGGCATCTTGATAATTAAATCGGACATTTCACTATTGTAGAATGTAAGGCTGGTACTAAACTTATTATTTTGGTAGAAGGCTTGCAATTCGCTTGTGGCAATAAGTTCCGGTTTCAAAGTAGGATTCCCTATATATATAGGGTGAAGAATAAATGTTTCTTCAGGGTATGGGCTTCGGAAAGCAGTACTATATAAGGCTTTCACTCCGACATTATCATTCACGTTAAAAATAACTCCTGCACGAGGAGAAAAGTGAAGGTCATACGAAGAAGTTCCGTTGAGCTGGCCACCGGCAATAAGTTTAAGTTTGTCGATGGGTCTATAACTCAATTGAGAGTAAACACTGTATTTGGTAATCTTATTATCCTCGAAGACGAGACCTGTAATGCTATTCAATTCGTAGGTACCTCCTGCAATCACATTTACTTTTTCGGAGGGGGTAGCTTGCAAACTCATTTCACCGAGGATATCGTGGCTCGTAGCTTTGACGGTATCGATCTTATACAATTCGTTAATTCCATTATAAGTCAAATTGGCTGAAATAGAAAAGACATTATTAATATCCTTGGAATACCCGATATCGGAAAAATATCGCCGTACTGCGATTTCCTCTCCGGAGGTAAGTCCTTTCCAATCCCATTTAATCGGTCTGACAAGACTATAAGGTTCAATCTCTGCATATCCGCCGGAAAAGGAGAGCGACTTATAATTAACATTCAAATAGGTTGACCGGTTATCTCTGCTCCAAGGGCGCTTTTCAAATTTTGACGGACTGACGACAGTCCCGTGACGGACTACTTTTGAGTCGTAGAAACCACCGAAATCACTCCCTCTATCATCATACCACTGACCTCCAATATTAATATTAAGGTCATCGTTCACATGAATACCTCCTCCGAGTTTTATGACTTTTGTATCAAAAGAACCATATTGGCTGTTAATTTGGAAGTTAGACTCATCCTCTGCTTTGTCCGTGATAATGTTAATAACACCGGAAAAAGCATTGGTGCCGTAGAGGACAGATCCGGGTCCCCTGATAATTTCGATACGCTGTATAGATTCAACCGGAAAAGAATTGTAAACCACACTATTAAATCCTCCCGAGATACCTTCCCTTAATGGTCTTCCGTTCAATAATATCAAAACGTGGTTGTCATAAGCCGTATTATGTTGTCCCCGTATGGAAGCAACATTCCATGATAGTACTCCGGCGTGTAACATATATATACTGGTCGCACGATTTAATACATCCCATAAAGAATTGATCGAACCGAAGTTAGCAATTTCTTCTTTGGTTATGATTGAGACTATCCCCGGTGCATCTGTAATCTTCTCTTCGCTCTTAGAAGCAGTTGCTACTTGCTTGGACGACTGCGTTACTCCAAATTTTAATGCATCTTGTGCCTGAATACTGATTCCGGCAACAATCAACAAAACAAACAAAAATTTTTTCATAATAATCCTCTTATGCGAGAGAATATAAAAGTATATTTTCCCGCTATTAATATAAATATTTTTTTTCTCGATCTAAAATTAATTAAAATCAAAAGACACAGGAATCCAGACCCCGACTTTCTTATTTTTATATACAGCGGGGTCAAATTTAGCATCTTTGATGGCGTCAATAGCCGCTTGATTTAGTTCCGGAATACCCTTAGTAATTTTTGTTTTCTCAACTCTTCCGTATTTATTGATGAACACTTTTAGAGATACAGTACCCACAATTCCTTTTTTTTCAGCCTCTTTGGGATATTTTTTTCGTATCTTACTACGTAATACCGGAGGAGTGTCATACTTATTGCTGCTAAAGGTTTTTTTACTGATAGACATCACCTTGGAAGAGGGGATAAAGCCCCAAACTCCATGATATTTTGTTGCCCAACAGTTATACTCTTTAAAATAACCATACAGATTTAGCGTAGAGTCCTTAGGTACGACAACATTCGTTGTTTCCGATTCACAAGTAGGACCGGTGTGAAGTTCAAACTCTTCCAGAACTCTGGCAAAAAGAGGGGTCTTCTCCTGCAATTTCCACTTTCTCACAAACCCCTCTTGATAATTACTACTGTCTGATGTAGTCACAGATCTCCCATTGTTAATTTTGAAAGACGGATCGCTTGCACCTTGTGCTTGCGCCAACATCCCTATCGCCATCGCGATGATGATAAAGTAAATTTTCATAGCTTACTATATTTTTTTGCAAAGGTAAATGTTTTTTTTAAATGCAAATTATTTTATATATATTTTTTTCAATAATATTGTTTATTTTTTAACAAACAAGTTATTGT
>WFZU01000070.1 GCA_015489405.1 Bacteroidales bacterium | reverse complement strand
TAAATACATTAAGTTGCGACTCATAAGCTGTTTTTTTGAGCGGCAAAGGTAGTGAATTTAAAGAAATCCGGAAAACTTTGCGGGCTGTTTTGCAGCGGTAAAATCTTCCTGCCGGTATCCACACTTGTGCGCATAAAATCGCCTTGCGTATTATGTTTTTTCAGGTTCCCCAATTTTCCCTGTCCAGACTCCGGAAATGAATGGCTTCGGCAAGGTGTTGCGAAAGGATATTTTCTTTGCTTTCGAGGTCTGCAATAGTGCGGGCGACTTTCAGGATACGGTCGTAGGCACGGGCGGAAAGATTGAGTTTTTCCATGGCATTTTTGAGGAGATTCTGTCCGGCGGTATCGATGCGGCAGTAGGTTCGCAGCATTTTGCTCGTCATCTGGGCATTGGAATGAATATGTTCTTCCGCTGCAAAACGTTTTTCTTGTATTTTCCGGGCTTTTATGACCCGTTTGCGTATCTCTTCACTTTTCTCCGAAGCCCTTTCTTTGGACAGTTCGCTGAAAGGAACCGGAATGACCTCGACATGAATATCAATACGGTCCAGCAAGGGTCCGGAGACCTTATTGAGGTACCGGTGTACCGCTCCGGGCTGACAGGTGCAAGCAATCTCCGGATGATTATAATAGCCGCAGGGGCAAGGGTTCATCGCGGCAATCAGCATAAAACTTGCCGGATATTCGACCGTCAGGCGGGCGCGGGCAATGGTAATCTTGCGTTCTTCCATCGGCTGACGCATCACCTCCAAGACCGTCCGTTTAAATTCGGGAAGCTCATCTAAAAAAAGGACTCCGTTGTGCGCCAGGGATATTTCCCCGGGCATAGGATAACTCCCGCCGCCTACCAAACCGGCATCGCTGATAGTATGATGCGGAGCACGGAAAGGACGAACGGAAATAAGCGAATCGTTTTTGTCCAGTTTGCCCGCTACCGAATGAATTTTGGTCGTTTCCAGCGCTTCGTGCAAGGACAGCGGAGGCAGGATAGACGGAAGTCTTTTGGCTAACATTGTCTTGCCCGCTCCGGGGGGACCGATAAGAATGGCGTTGTGTCCGCCGGCAGCGGCTATTTCCATCGCCCGTTTGATATTTTCCTGTCCTTTGACATCTGAGAAATCAAATTCATATTCGTTGAGCGTATGATAAAATTCTTCCCGCGTATTGACTTGGACCGGTTGCAGGTCGCTCCGCTCCTCCAAGATTTCCACCACCTCTTTGATATGGCGGACGCCGTACACTTCAAGTTTGTCCACGATCGCTGCTTCGCGCGCATTTTCGACGGGCAAGATAAAACCTTTGAATCCCTGTTTGCGGGCTTCTATGGCGATGGGGAGTGCCCCTTTGATAGGACGCAGACTCCCGTCCAAAGACAATTCGCCCATAATGATGTAATCCTCGAGGTGTTCGCCGACAATCTGTTCGGAGGCGGCAAGGATGCCGATAGCCAGCGGCAAATCGTAGGCAGCTCCCTCCTTTTTCAGGTCTGCCGGAGCCATATTAATGGTAATCCGGTATCCGGGCCAATGGTAGCCGCCGGTCTTCAATGCCGCCAATATCCGTTGCTCGCTTTCTTTCACCGCATTGTCGGGCAAACCGACCAAATGAAAAGCAGACCCGCGGTCCACATGCACTTCTATGGTTATCAATATGGCGTCAATCCCCGCCAGCGTACTCCCAAACGTTTTTACCAACATAAAATACTTGATTTAGGGGGCAAAGGTAGCTATTTTTTACAAAATACGGTAAAAAATGTTTGTTTTCGCCGGGAGTGCAATGCAGCCCTTGCCTTTGTTATAATGCTTTTTGCCGCAGGGCGGAAAACAAAAGAAAATTTTTCTGTATCCATATTCCGGGAAGCCCGGTATCAAAAAAGAAAAGCGCCGATACACATCTATGTATCAGCGCTTTATACTTATCCATTCAAATCTAAGTAGAGCTTGTCTATAATGTCCGACTTCTGCGTTACGCTCGTTCTGAAACCAGTCATTGACGTGAGTCAACTCCTTTGCTTTCAGAACTTCACAAGCCTTGAATTCGAACATTCTAGCCCAAGCTCTTGACTTTATGGACAGACACTATTTAGTCCGTCTATAATGTGCAATAACTTCGTTACGCTCATACTCAAAACTTCATTTCGGCAAGCTCAATGCATCGCATTGACAAAAGTCAACTCCTTGGTTT